>JBKGYB010000012.1:0-18525 GCA_046546295.1 Opitutales bacterium
TACGGGTTTAATCAGTGGACTTATCGGAACGGCGGCACACTAAAAAAATATCATCCACGCCGTCCGTATTGACCATACCAGCGAACAGACTCAAACGCTTCTGGAAGCGCAGACCAAGCGGCATAAACACGTTGTTGTACCACCAGAGCGCTCGTTTACGCCGGTTGATCAGGAACCACATGAAAAAATCGACCAGACGTGAGGATTTCGGCTTCATGCCGAATACCGTGCTTTGCTCCACAATCAAGCCATGATCATTCAACAGGGCCACCAGCTGCTCCGGCTCGTAACGCCGGTAATGACCGACAAAACCATCAAAAGGAGTCCAACATTCGGGGTGCAGGGGTACGGAGAGCAGGACGGTTGCCCCGGGCGTGGCGACCCGGCTGAGTTCGGACACCGCCAAATCGTCCTTCTCCACATGTTCGAGGATATCCAGCGCGCAAATTAAATCAAAGCTGTCCTCGGCATAGGGAAGATGGCCAATAGATGTCGAGCAGACCCTGCCCCCCGCTTTCGCCAGCGTTTCCAGCGCCGGTTGACTGATATCAGCAAAGTGGGTTCCCTCAATGGGCAATCGGGGCCGCAACCCGGGCCCTACTTCGAGGCGACGGGGCGATTGCTCGGCCCACTGACGGATCAGTGGCCAAGTATTAAAGCGTTCGGGGCCGATCAGCTTTGAGTCGCTCCATAGCGGGTCATAGAACGCCCTATTGGTTTCCATCAGCTCGTCGTCGCTACGTTCGTTCATGGCGCCTGCTCCTCGCGTCATCAAATTCAAACCAAATACGAGGATTTTGCGCAACGCGCAAAATAAGGGCTATTTCCCGGACGATGACAGAGCAACATGTATAGTTCATTCGTCTGAAGGTGGATTTTTCAAGGCGCGGCTTCTTCTTTCCAACGTGCGGCGGTAGTGTTGTCATTCGCATCTTCGGCAATCGCGGCTCCTTTTTCCAAAAGGAAAATCCGCGACTTTTTCGACAGGTCTTCTCTATTGATCAACTTGCGGTAGATGTTGAGCGCTTCGGAGTTGTCTCCCAACCGCCCCATCAAATCCGCCATCCGCCGCACAAGCGCCAGTTCGTCACGCTCGTAGGCGTTCATATAAGCGAGCAGGTCCAACGTCTTCAGGGCCGCTTCTTTTTGGTCCCGTTCAGCATAAAGCCCGGCGAGCCGGTATGCCAATGGCAAGGACGGACGTTTCTCGAATCGCTTGCGCGCGAATTCGAAAGCCTGCTCTTCCTGGCCGCTTGCCACAAGGCGGTTTATTTGTCGCAACACCGCATAGTTGCCAAAGCGGCGTTTGTCGGAATTTTTCAATTGCGCGTCCAGATCCACTTGAAAGGGCCGGTACAGAGGGTCGCCAATTGCCACGCCCATCCAGCTGAGCGCTGGATTGCTTGAATAAGCCGCCTCGCCGAAACTGCGTCCCTCCAACATATGGTTAAGCAAAATCTGGGGCCGGTGCGTATACTCAATATAGGGTTCGTAGACATTGCCCACCATGGCGCAATACCCCTGTTCAACAAATGGTCCAAGCCATCTTTTCTTCGGCGACCGCACGGTGGTCGCCGAAAAACTGTGCAAATGAAATGCGATCGCTCCGGGGGGCACGCCCCACCCCTCGTCCCGCCAGGGGCCATAGGCGTGCGGCTTATACCAGCCCATATAGATCGCGGGAGCATCCAACCGATCCCGGAACCCCATGGCACGTTTTGAATTTTCCGTATCCGCCCCAAAATATGCTTTTTCCGCAAGGTCCCGGGCTGCCCGGATCCAATTGTCCCCTTTCTCATGGGGCCCTCCAAGATCAAAATAGGCCCGTCCCATCAAACCGTATTCCTCGGCTTCCAGGGTGCGGTCGATCAAATTTTTCACTTTCGCGGCAGAGGGGCCATCCAGACGGCAGACGCGAATTATGCGCTTCTTGGAAACATTCGCCGAATTATTGTTTTCAAACAAGGGGTTCCTCACCAGTGCCTCCATGGGAGCGTTCCATGGTCCGGCAAGGAGCGCCAGCTCACTGTCGACCGAGCCGCGCAGTGTCTGGAACTGCTCGGGAACATTCTCGTTGAGGGCGCCGGTTTTCTCCGGGTCGTTTTTTATTCTAAGCGGTATTCCGCGCGTTGTAACGAGATAGCTCAACGCGGGCACGGCCACGGACATTCGCTCCCGTCCGAATTGGTCTTTCCCGCCGCGCTTCACTCCGGATATCCACCCGTCTTCCATCAGCTTGTTAAGGAGTGGATTGTGAATGGTCTCAATAAAGGCATCCACGGAGACGGTCTCATTCGCGGACGTGTCCAGCTCAATGATATTCTCTTTCGGAATGCCCCGTTTTTCCGTGTAATAAGCGGCGATTTCCGATGAGTCCGGGGCATTTGAATTGACCAGCACCACCACCCCTTCGGCCTCGTCCTCATTGTCGGAAGCTATCAGCGCCGATCCGAGGAACAGACTATAAAAAATCAGGAGGTATCGGGCAGTCGCTCGCATTGTACTTGTGTTCGTTTGTCGCCACTCACTTGCCCACCGACCTGGAAGGGGCGCTTGCAAACGCCCCTTAAGCCGTCCTGTATAAACTAACTTTTCGCTTCGTCGTGCGTTTCTTCGTCGAGGTCGCCCTCATCTGAATCGGAATCCTCCGATTCTTCAAAGTCTTCGGCTTCCTCATAGATCTCCTCGGGACGATTGAATTTAAGCTTTTGCTTGTTTGCGGGCAAAGGCGACAGGATCAGGGTCACCTGACGCCCGACCAAGCGGGCGTCGGTATCCGCCGTGGCCACTCCGGCCAATTCGTCCCTGGCCCGGTTGACGCGCTGAAAGCCCAGCTCCCGGTGCTCGTTTTCCCGGCCACGGAATTGGAGCGTCAGCTTCACCTTGTTGCCATGGTGCAAAAAGTTTTCCGCCCGGCGCAGCTTTGTTTCGAAATCGTGCTCGTCGATCGACACCCGGAACTTTACTTCCTTCAGCTTCGTGGTGTGCTGCTTGGTCTCCTTCTGCTTTTTGCTCTCTTCGTAGAGAAATTTGCCATAATCGAGAATCCGGCAAACAGGCGGACGCGCCGAAGGCGAAACTTCAATCAGGTCGAGTCCGACCTTTTTCGCCAACTCCAAGGCCTTTTTCGGAGGCATGACTCCGAGATTCGTCCCTTCGGGGCCAATGACCCGTACTTCGGAGGAGCGGATGCGCTCATTTCTTCTTAAACCTTTCGGTCCACGATTCCGACCGCGCTGACGGCCACGAGAATTCGGGTATCTTGCCATTAATGAGTTATTACAGAGCTGTAGTCTATTTTCTGTTGGTGGTTGTGTTGGAAACTTTTCTGCACAAACGGATAAGATGAACGAAATCAAGGGCAATCCGCCCGCAAATTCCTATTTCCCCCTCCATGCATTGTAAAGTAGATCCTTCGCGCAAGTCCAAGCGATAGAGTATCCGGCATGTATTTCAACCTTTTTTCGACTTAAAGATTAAAGCTTTCGCCGCAGCTGCAACTCGCTTTCGCGTTCGGATTTGAAAATTTGAAGCCGCCGCCCACCATTTGATCCGAATAATCCAGCTGTGTGCCGCGCAGGTACAGCGCGCTTTTCGAGTCCACCACCGCTTGCGCGCCGCCGGAACGAACCAGAATATCTCCGCGCTTGGGCGCTTCTACGAATTTCATTTTGTAACTCAGGCCGTTACAGCCGCCGCCGGTTATTTTTACGCGCAAAAATTCGACATTCGACTCCCGCATGAGAAGTTCGCGGATCTTGTCTCCGGCTGCTTCCGTCACGTAGAGCAATTTCTCATTTCCTTCACGTACCCCTTCCGGGAGCGTTGTTACCGTCTCTGCCATATATACGCACTATGAAGAAAAAAGTTCATAAATCAACCGTTCAATGCCGTCAATTTTCGAGCTACCGACAGAGCTGCTGAAAAACTCCCCGCATTCGCCTGTCCGCGTCCGGCGAGATCAAAAGCCGTTCCGTGGTCCGGGCTGGTTCGTATAAAGGGGAGCCCGAGGGTAACATTGACGGCGGCATCAAACTCAAGCGTCTTGACCGCCGCGAGCCCCTGATCGTGGTAAGCGGCGACCACGACATCAAACTCCCCGCGCTGCTGCCGGAAAAACACGGTGTCCCCGGGCAGACAACGCGAAACACCCGGAATTTCCGGGCGAATCCGGTCCAACAATGGATCCAGTATCCGAACCTCCTCGTCGCCCAGGAGCCCGTTTTCGCCCGCATGGGGGTTCAACCCGCACACTCCTATGCGGGGATTCGCCACACCGAAAGCACGCCCCAGGAACTCGGCGCGGCGCACGGCCCGTTCGAGACAGGATGCTGTCAAGTGATCCGGCACCGAGCGAAGCGGCACATGCCAGGTCGCCAACACGACCCGCAGCTTTTTCCCGATAAATGCCATGCTGGGCTCGCCGCCCCATGCATCGGCAAAAAACTCCGTTTGCCCGGGCCACCGAAACCCCGCCGCTTGCAGACGTTCCTTGCTGACCGGTCCGCTGACCACGCCACGAAAACGCCCGTCCGTGCACCCGCGCGCTGCCGTTTCCAAAGCATCCATAGCCAGTCGAGCCCCGGCATCGGCCGGTGCGCCCGGCTCAAACTCGAAGGCCGCATCGCCCACCCTTGCGGCGGCAATTCCCAATTCCGTCGCTAAGGGCAGGGCCCATCGTTCCGGCCCGATTAACACGCAGTCCCTGGCTCCGGCCTTGTCCGCGCGCAGGGCGGTTGAAATGACTTCCGGCCCGATTCCGGCAGGATCGCCGCAAACCACGGCCAAGGGCGGCTTTTCAGGAGTCGTATTCATATTAAGATGGGGGGCAGCAGCCTGTAACACTTTAAAAACCGCTGGTTACGTTGATGAACACCGAACATCGAACATCGAAATTGGAATGAGTTATTGTGCGCGGGAACGTGATTCGGAGGTTTGGAGGCTGGTGACGAAAATGCGGATCAGCTCGTCACATTCCGAGAGCAATGGATCCAGTTTTTCTGAATCGTATATTTCACGAAAAATGTTTCCCTCAATGTTCAATGTTCGATGTTCGATGTTCTCCAGGCTGGATAAAGCCGCGTCCGCCGTTTTCAAAAAAGTTCAAAAAGCGCATGCCCGTAACGGTCGTCCCAAACTCATGCTCCCGCATGGCTTCCTCCGCTTTTTTCCGGAAATTGCCGCGCCCTGTAAAGACCGCCCGGTAGCAACGCTTCAGGTCCGCGATTTCGCCCCGGTCGAAGCCGGCCCTGCGGAGCCCAACCACATTCAAGCCGTGCGCTTCATTCCTGTTTGCCGCCATGGTATAAGGCGGCACATCCACGGAAATGGACGCATTGCCGCCGATCATCGCCCGGGCGCCAATACGGCAGAATTGATGAATGCCCGCGCCGCCCCCGATAAAAGCCTTGTCCGCAATGACCACGTGCCCGCCGAGCATTGTGTTGTTGCAGAGCGTCACCCCCTCCCCAAGCTCACAATCGTGCGCCACATGGGCCTGCGCCATGAGGTAGCAGTTGTCCCCCACCACTGTCGCGGCGCCCGATTCCGTGGCGCGGTTGACCGTGCAGCCTTCGCGAATCGTGACATGATTTCCAATACGAACCCCGCTCGTTATCGATGCCTCAAAATCAAAGGATTGCGGCGCGCCCCCCAATACCGAAAACGAATCGACCCGCACGCCCTCACCGAGGACCGTACCCGAGCGAAGCACCGCGTGGCTCGCCAGCACACAGCCGTCGCCGAGAACCACGCCCGCCTCGATCAAGACATACGGCCCGACTTCACAGTCCGCACCGAGAGCAGCGGACGAAGCAACAATTGCACTGGGATGAACAGACATGTGGCACAGTAAGGAGCAACCCGGCAACGACCTCAAGCTTTATAGCATTCCCATAATAAGCATAATAAGGACACCCATGCTTTGAAAGCATTGAAAGCACCGGAAAGCCATACTGCCAAACGCTGGGCCTTGCCGGGTTTAAGGCGGGTTAGCGCTATGTTTAGAGGATTTTAGGTTGAACAAAAAAGGAACGGAGCTTTCGTAGGGAGGACTTTGATGCCAAAACAGCAACCCTCCATGCGACAGCGCTTTTTCGTCTTTCTTGCCGTAATCACGGGAGGCGCCGGTTTGGCGCTGTTGGCGGCTTGTCAGCCTCCGCCGGAAGTCGAGCGCGGCCGCCACCCCGCGCCGGATGGCAAAGAAGTGTCCGACGCACATCCCGGCGATTATGGCGGGGTTTTTGTCCTTTCTCTGTCAACGGAGCCGAAAAGTTTCAATTTTCTGGTGCCCTCGGACGCCGCCACGAGCCAAGTGACGGGGCAGCTGTTCAACGGTCTCACCGAATACGACCCCTTTGAACAGAAACCGAAGCCCTCGCTGGCCGAATCGTGGGACATCGGGGAGGACAAAAAGACCTATCGATTCAATTTGCGGAAGGTCAACTGGAGCGACGGCGAGCCGGTAACGGCGGATGATGTGATCTTTACCTTCGACGCGATTTTTGCGAAAAAGGAGGAGCCGAACCCGGAAACCGGGAAACGGGACTATCGCTACCCGAGCCGCTACATCGACCAGTATACGATGGAGGGAGAACCCATACGTTACCGTAAAATCGACCGCCACACGGTGGAATTTGAAACGCCGCGGACCTATTCCCCTTTTTTAAACGACGTCGGGTTTGTTCCGATCCTTCCCGAGCACAAGCTTCGGGATGCCTATGAAGACGGAACGCTCATGCGGCGCTGGTCGACGCAAACCGCGATTGAGGAGCCGCGCGGGATTGTCGGCACGGGGCCCTTCCGGATACGGAGCTACCGGCCTTCCCAACGCCTTGTGCTCGAGCCGAATCCCCACTACTGGCGCTATGACAAGGAAGGAAAGCGGCTGCCTTATCTCGACAATCTGATCTACAAATTTGTCAAAGACTCGAACGCGGAAACCATTTTGTTTGTGAGCGGACAGACGGATGCCGCGTCCATAGGCGTGACGGATATCGGGTGGGTGGAGCCGGTGGCGGTGGAGCGGGGCTTCAGGATCCACAACCGTGGGCCGAGCACCGGCATCAGTTTCTTCTGGTTCAACCAGCACCCCGGAACCGACCCGGACGGAGAACCCCATGTCGAACCATACAAGCTCGCATGGTTTCAGGAGCCGGATTTTCGCCGGGCCATCCTTCACGGCTTTGATCGGGAAGGCATCGTCGAAGGTGTTTACTTCGGGCGCGCACAGGTGCTGCATTCAATCATCAGCCCCGGAAACAACAAGTGGCACAACCCGGACCTCCCGCGTTATGACTACGATCCGGAAAAAGCCCGGCGCATGCTGCGCGACCTGGGCTTCGAATACCGCGATGATCTACTGTTCGGGCCGGAGGGGAACCGGGTGGCATGGGAACTGTTGCTTTACAACGCGAGCCAGCAGGTCACCCTCATGGCGACCACGTTGAAGGAAAACATGGCGGCCCTGGGGATTGAGGTGGACTTGAAACTCGTGGATTTCGGGACCGTGCAGAAACGCATCGGGGATACTTTCAATTACGAGATGAGTGTGATCGGTTGGACCGGTGGCGGCGATCCATCCGGCGGCAAAGCGCTTTACAGCAGCAGCGGGCTGTACCACGTCTGGTATCCGGAACAACCCGAACCCGCGACCGAGTGGGAGGCGGAAGTGGATCGTTTGCTTGCGGCATCGGAACGAACCTTTGACGAAAAGGAGCGTGTCGAGCTCTACGCGGAGATACAGGAGATGTTCTCGGAACACTTGCCGCTGCTCTATACGGTTACGCCCAACAGCTATTCCGGAATCAAGGTCAAGTGGCGCAACATACAGGTCCCCCCCACGGGTTCGATTCTCTGGAATCTGGATGAAATCTGGACGGAGGAAATGCCCCCATGACGACTTTTATCATACGGCGGCTTTTTACGGCGATCCCCATGTTGTTCGGGATCACCCTTCTGGTCTTTCTTCTGATGTATCTGGCGCCGGGGGATTTCCTTGACCAGGTGCGTGCGTCGCGCGACGTCTCCGAAGAAACCATCGCGCAGATGGAGCGCGACTTTGGTCTCGATGAGCCGTGGTATGTGCAATACGGCCTCTGGCTGAAAAACATATCGCCGATCAAATGGGGGCCTGCCGAGGGCGAGCCGGACAAATGGTTGTTCCTTGGCCCGCCGGATTTCGGTCAGTCCTTCGCCTATAAGGTGCCCGTTTTTGACCTGATCGGACAGCGTGTGGGGGCCACCTTGCTGCTCTCGATCACTTCGATCGCCTTTGCGTGGCTGGTGGCGATCCCGCTCGGTGTATTGGCCGCGATATACAAGGATTCGATCTTTGACCGGACGGCTGCCCTGCTGGCTTATTTCGCGCTCTCGATACCGGAATTCTTTTTGGCGATTCTAGCCGTGTTTTTTGCCGCGGTGACCGGGATACTTCCGACCGGCGGGCTCACCTCGATCCAGCACGAATTCATGAGCCCCGGCGCGCGCCTCGTCGACATCGCCAAACACCTGATACTGCCCACATTTGTGCTCGGGGTCGGAGGCGTGGCCGGAATGATGCGCATCCTGCGCGCGAATTTCATTGATTACATGCAGGCCGAATTTGCCACGACCGCCCGGGCAAAGGGCCTCTCCGAGCGGGTGGTGATGTTCAAGCATGTGCTGAGAAACGCGATTAACCCGCTCATTACCTCGTTCGGCTTTGCGTTTTCCACCCTGTTGTCCGGAGCCGTACTGGTGGAAAATATCATGAACTACCCCGGGCTCGGAAGCTTGTTGTTCGAGTCGATCATGAAGGAGGACCAGTATGTCGTGATGGCCGGCGTGGTGATGGGCAGCCTGATGCTGATGTTCGGCAATCTGCTGGCGGACCTGCTGCTCGCCTGGTCGGACCCGCGGGTCAAGCTGGAAGAGCCGCCCGCCCAAGTCGCCGGCACAGGCGGGTTCAATGCCCGCAGGATACGTTCGCGGTTCTTTATGGGCGCCGGTTTCCTCTTTTTGACGCTCGGGCTGATAAGGCTCTTCCCGGGCACGGCCCTATGGATTGGCGAAGCCTTGAGCGCTTTGTTTGTCCGCATCCGGGAGCGCGTGCCCTGGTCGGACGTGACGCAGGTCGGCGCCTATGTGCTCGCGCTGCTCTTCGTTGCGGTCCTTTTGGGGGCGGGCTTTCTTTTTGTCCGGCATATTTGGCCCCGCATCAAGCATCGTCCGCGCGGCCTGGCGGTTCTGGCGCTGCTCGGCCTGCTTTATTTCTGCGCCTTGTTCGCGCCGTTTCTCGCCCCGTATGAAACCGGCACGGCCAACCTTGAAAAGACCTACCACCCCCCGACGGCTCTTGTCTGGGAGGATGGCGGCCCCGCCGTGCGGCAGTATGAGGGAGTGGACAAGAGCGCCGGCGAATACGAACCGATCGAAGGGGAGTCCGTGCCGCTCGAGTTCTTTGCGGCGGGAGAGCCCTACGAATTGTTCGGTTTGATCCCGATGCGGATGCGGCTCTTCCAGCTGGACACCGAAGGGATGGCGCCCGAAGAAGCCGAAAAAGCGCGCGTCTATTTATTGGGAAGCGATTCCACCGGAAGGGACGTCTTTTCCCGGCTGCTCTACGGGTCGCGGGTTTCGCTCAGCATCGGCCTGATCGGGATTTCGATCACCATGACGATCGGTTTCCTTGTGGGGGGACTGTCCGGGTATTTCGGCGGGCGCTTTGATTTCATTGCCATGCGGCTGGTGGAGTTCCTGATGGCGATCCCCGCGCTTTATCTCCTGCTCTCCCTGCGTTCCACATTCGCGCCCTACTTTGACTCGGACCAAATGTTTTTCGTAATCGTCGGCATATTGGCGTTTATCGGCTGGGCCGGGACCGCGAGGGTGATTCGCGGCATGGCGCTTTCGATTTCAAACAAGCCCTTTGTCACGGCCGCCGAAAGCATGGGACAATCCACGTTCAAAATACTGATCCGCCACATTCTGCCGAATCTCGTGAGTTATCTGCTGGTGGCGGCGACGCTCAGTATTCCGGGCTATATTCTTGGGGAAGCGGCGCTTTCTTTCCTCGGCCTGGGCATCCAGGAGCCGGCATCCTCCTGGGGGCTCATGTTGAAGCAGGCGCAGGGAGACATGAAAATATTCATGACAAACGCATGGTGGATGCTGACACCGGGATTCGCTATTTTGATTACCGTGATCGCGTTTAATGTGCTCGGCGATGTGCTTCGTGATATAGTCGACCCGAAAATGAAAACACGCTAACCTGAATTTTTTACATGACTGATTTACTGGAAGTTTCCGATTTACGCATCGCCTTTCCTGCGGGCGAGCTGCGCAACGAAGTGGTTTGCGGCATCGGGTTTGCCGTGGAAGCGGGCGGCAGGACGGTCGCCATTCTCGGTGAAAGCGGGAGCGGCAAGAGCGTCAGCTGCCTGGCGTTGACCCGGCTGTTGCCGGAGCCCCCAACATGCATGATCGAAGGATCCATTCGATTCGAGGGCAAGGATGTTTTGGCAATGGATGGCAGGGCGCTGCGCGGCATCCGGGGAAAAGGGGTGGCCTACGTCTTCCAGGAGCCGGGCGCTTCATTGAACCCGGTATTCAGTGTCGGTTTTCAGATCGGGGAAGCCGTGCGCCTGCACCGTCCCGACATTAAGGACGTCCGCGGGCGCGTGGTCGAACTCCTTGATCTGGTGGGGATTCGTCACCCGGAGCGGTGTTGCGACGCGTATCCGCACGAATTGAGCGGCGGCATGCAGCAGCGGGTGATGCTGGCCATTGCTTTGGCCTGTGAGCCCAAGCTTCTGGTGGCGGATGAACCGACGACCGCCCTTGATGTCACGATCCAGGCGCAAATCATGAACCTCTTGCGGGACCTCCGCTCGCGCCTCGGCATGAGCATTCTGCTGATCACCCACAACTTCGGCATTGTGAAGGGCTTTGCCGATGAAGTCCTGGTCATGCACAAGGGTGAAATTGTCGAGCGCGGAGCGGTGGAAACCGTGCTTGAAAAACCGCGGCATCCTTACACGAAATCACTGATCGCCTGCATCCCGAGAATCGGCGCAAAGCAAAGACGCCTCACTACCATCAACGAACAAATGTCGGCCAATGGAGGAAAATAAGACAGAGCAAACCGAGGCGCCGCATCTTTCGGTGCGCAATTTAAAGGTGCACTTCCCGATTAAGGGGGGTGTTCTGCGCCGGACGCAGGACTGGGTGAAAGCGGTGGACGGGGTCTCCTTTGACGTGCCGCGCGGGAAAACCGTGGGCTTGGTCGGTGAAAGCGGGAGCGGCAAGACCTCCGCGGGGCGGGCCATAGTGCGTCTTGTTCCGATTCGCGAGGGCGTCGTAACGTATGCGGGGCGCGAACTGAATGCCCTGACCAAGCGCGAATTCCTTCCATACCGGAAAGAGATACAGACCATTTTCCAGGATCCCTTCGGATCCTTGAATCCGCGAATGACGGTTTACAGCATCATTGCAGAGCCCCTCGACATTCATTTCCGGGCCTGGTCAAAAGCGCAAAAGGAAGCGCGGGTCGTTGCCTTGCTTGAGAAAGTCGGGCTCGAAGCCGGGCATATGCGACGTTACCCGCACCAATTCAGCGGGGGACAGCGGCAGCGCATCGGGATCGCGCGCGCGCTGGCCGTTGAACCATCCCTGATCATATGCGACGAACCGGTCAGTTCCCTGGATGTCTCTGTCCAGGCTCAAATCATCAACCTGTTACAGGACCTGCAAGAGGAGCTGGGCCTGACCTACCTGTTTATCGCGCACGACCTGGCGGTGGTGGAGCATATAAGCGACGAGGTGCTCGTCATGACCGAGGGCAAAATAGTGGAACATGCGACGGCGGAAGCCATTTACCGCGATCCACAGCACCCGTATACGGTAAAACTCCTCGAAGCCGTGCCGAAAATATAAAACGAACGCCATGCCCACCCCACAGGATCTACTTGAAAACAACAAACGTTGGGCCGAAGAAACGGTTCAACATAAGCCCGGGTTTTTCACGCAACTTGCCTGCGAACAAAGATCGGATTTTCTCTGGATCGGTTGCTCCGACAGTCGCGTACCGCCCAGCAACATCACCGGCCAGCCCCCCGGCGGGCTCTTCGTGCACCGAAATATCGCCAATCTTGTCGTCTCTACCGACACCAACCTCATGGCTGTCCTGCAATACGCGGTGACTGTTTTACAGGTGAAGCACATTCTCATTGTCGGCCACTATGGCTGCGGCGGCGTCCAAGCAGCCATGGAACAAAACAATTCCGGCGGATTCATCGACACATGGTTGGAAGCGATTCGCGACACGGCCCGACGCCACGCAGCGGAACTCGACGCATGCAAGGATCATGCGACCCGATTCAACCGTCTGTGTGAGTTGAATGTTCTGCAACAGGCGGAAAACCTCCGGCGCACCGGCATTCTACAGGAAGCCTGGGCGGATGGCCGGGAAGTTGCTATCCACAGCTGGATTTACAGCTTGAGCACGGGATTGCTTCGCCCCCTGCGGGACCCCATTGCTACGCCCGCGGCCGAGTAGGATTCTCTCGGCGAAGCCCGGCGGAATCCTGGCAAAATGATTCGGGATTTCCGGAGACACACGGTGACGGATCAAGATTTCCGAGGCTGCTACAACGCAGCGTTCGCCTTGCGAAATGAAGAGGGCGTATCTCCCGCATACCGCCGGAAAACGGTCGCCATGCGCTCGGGGTCATTGAATCCCGCAAATTCCGCAACCATGGCAATGGGATGATTCGTCTGCGTAAGCAGCTCTTTTGCCCGCCGTATCCGCAGACGGCAAACCATCTCCCATGGAGTGCAGCCATAATACTCGCGGAACTTGCGTTCCAGGCTTCGACGCCCCACACGCAGCTCGCCGCACAGCGCCCCGATCGTTACATCTTCCACCAGGTGCGCCTCAATATAAGTCATCGCCCGCCGCAACAGGGGATCCTCAACAGCCAGATAATTCGCCGAGTGGCGCGCTACCACACCACCAGGCGGGACAAGTATGGGAGCTATGGGCGCCGGCTTGCCTTCCAGCAGACGGCCCATCGCATCGCCGACCACGGCGCCAATCGTATCCCATGGAATCGAGACACTCGATAACATGGGGTAACTTAACCCGCAAACCAGAGGATCGTTGTTCGCGCCCACCACCGCAACCTCTTCCGGCACACGAAGGCCCAATTCCCGGCAAATCCCGCAAGCAAATCGCCCCAGCGGGTCGTGAACCGCAAAAAGACCGACCGGTTTGGGCAATTCACGCAACCATTCCAACAACTCCGCTTCCGGTCGACTGAAATATTCGCTGTAACGCGCCTCCTTGAAAGCGACCTCGTCGTAGCAAGAACAGCCGGCGCCCGCCCCCAGCGCCCGCCGGAAGCCCTGTTTCCGCTGTTCCGAATACGGCGTTCCGTTCCCCAGACAGGCAAAACTGCGATACCCCGCCTGTGCAAGAGCTTCAGCCGCTTCCGCCCCCACCTTCCAATCGTTCACATCCACCCGGACCACTCCGGGATAGTTGTAGTCCGTGTCCGCAATAACCGTCGGAAGCTCCAGTTCCAACAAGCCGTCCGTTACTTCCGGCAGCCATTCCGTAATCAATCCCGCCGGAGCCATTTCCTGCAACAGAGGCTTCAACTCCTCAATCGGACGGTGTATGCTGACAACCCGGAAATCATGCTTCCGCCGGACAAAGGGAATAAGCGCCGGCGTCAAACGCCGCAAAAAAACTTCCGACATCACAATGGCCACTTCTCCACGCATACAGGCACAGCATGGTACAATTATGTCGCAAATCAACAGTATATAAACGCTATTTGCGGTTTTCAGAACCTGGGATTTCGCTATAATCGCTTTTCAAACCACTGCTCGCAGCCTCAAATAAACAAGCATTATGGAATACTTCAAAACCGATAAAATACGCTACGAGGGCCCGGATTCAAAAAATCCCCTTGCCTTCAAGCACTACAATCCGGACGAATTGGTGGACGACAAGCCGATGCGGGAGCATCTGCGTTTCGCGGCGCCCTACTGGCATGTCATGCGCAATCCCCTCGGCGATCCCTTCGGCCCCGGAACCGCCCGCATGCCATGGGACGACGGGAGCAACTCCATTGAGAACGCCCTGCACCGGGTGGATGTGTTCTTCGAATTCCTGGAAAAAACGGGGATCGAATTTTATTGCTGGCACGACCGCGACATTGCGCCGGAGCTCGACAACCTGGCCGAATCGAACAAGGCCCTCGATGCAGTGGTCCCGAAACTCCGCGAAAAGCAGGAGGAAACCGGGGTCCAGTTGCTGTGGGGAACGGCCTGTCTCTTCAATCACCCGCGCTATGCGCACGGCGGCGCCACTTCGCCCGACGCCCGCGTCTACGCCTATGCGGCGGCCCAGGTCAAGAAAGCCATCGAGTGCAATCATGCCCTTGGCGGTCTCGGCTACACCTTCTGGGGCGGTCGCGAAGGTTACGGTTCGCTCATCAACACGGACATGAAACGCGAACGCGATCACTTGGCCGCATTTCTTCACATGGCAGTGGAACACGGAAGAAAGATCGGCTACAAGGGACCGTTCTATATCGAACCGAAACCCTGCGAACCAACCAATCACCAGTACGACCGCGATGCCGCCACCTGCTTGAACTTCCTGCGTGAATACGGCCTCATGGAAGATTTCAAACTCAACATCGAAGCCAACCACGCCACGCTTGCGGGCAATTCCATGGAGCACGAACTCAGTGTCGCCGTCAATGCCGGCATGCTGGGCAGCATAGATGCGAACCGCGGCGACCTGCTCGTCGGCTGGGATACCGACCAATTCCCGACCGACGTATACCAGACCACGCAGACCATGCTGAAAGTTCTTGAGATGGGGGGCTTCACGACCGGCGGTCTCAATTTCGACGCCAAACGCCGGCGCGAGTCCCATGACCCCATGGATCTTGTCTACGCGCATATCGGCGGGATGGATACATTCGCCCGCGGACTCAAGATCGCCTCGGCTATCCGCAAGGACGGACGTCTCGCCGAGTTCATCTCCAACCGTTACAGCAGCTTTGACAGCGGCATAGGCGCTGAAGTCGAAGCCGGCAAAGCCTCCTTCGAAAGTCTGGAGGCCTACGCGCTCGAACAAGGCGAACCCGAGCTGGAAAGCGGGCGACAGGAGATGCTTGAAAACCTCATCAACGAGTTCCTGTAAACACGCGCTGACATGTCACGAACACTGGGCTTAGACCTCTCGACTCAAAGCTGCACCGCTCTCGTTATTGACGATGCGGAAGGAAGCATACATGCGCATGCCTCGGTCCATTTCGGCGAGGATTTGCCGCAATATGGCGCCCCTTCGGGCTTCATCCCCGGCGGAACCGGCGGCGAAGTCCATGCGGATCCGAAAATGTGGCTCGACGGGCTCGAACTTCTCCTGGAGCGGCTCGCCGATCAAACGGATTTGTCCGAAATCGCCGCCATTTCCGGAGCCGCGCAACAACATGGCTCCGTTTATTTGAACGAGCAATGGGAGCTCGTGCTCGCAAACCTGCGGGAGGATCGGTCCCTTGCCGAACAAATAGCGCCCTGTCTCAGTCGTTCGACTTCGCCGATCTGGATGGACAGCTCAACCGGCCGGGAATGCCGGGAAATCGCCGAAGCGCTCGGCGGCAATGCGGTCGTCTGTGAAAAATCCGGCTCCAGCCCGGCCGAACGCTTCACCGGCCCCCAAATCCGCCGCTTCCACAAAACGGATCCCGAGGCCTACGAGCGCACGCGGCGCATCCATCTCGTCAGCTCATTTTTCTGCAGTCTCCTTACCGGAACGGACGCGGCCATCGATACCGGCGACGGCGCCGGCATGAACCTCTTGAATATTCAAAATTGGGACTGGGATCCGGAGCTTCTACAGGCAACCGCCCCGGAATTGGCGGAGCGTCTCCCTGCCGTCCGGCCCGGCGCCACGACCGCCGGTACGCTGGCTCCCTGTTTCACGCGGAAATACGGCTTCAAGGAAAACACCGCGGTCACCTTGTTTACCGGCGACAACCCCTCAAGCCTCGTTGGCATGGGGGCCGGCAACCCCGGAAAAATCGTCGTGAGCCTCGGCACATCGGACACCTTTTTTGCAGCCATGCCCAGGGTGGTCGCGGATCCCGAAGCCTGCGGCCATGTTTTCGGCAATCCCATGGGCGGGTGCATGTCCTTGCAATGTTTCGCCAACGGCTCGCTCGCCCGCGAAGCGGTCAAAGATAAGTTCGGATACGACTGGGACGCTTTCTCGCAGGCCCTGGCCAACACGCCTCCCGGAAACAACGGCGCCTGCATGCTCCCCTTTTTCCGACCGGAAATCAGTCCACGCCTCGATATAAACGAGCCGCGTCTCGCGGGAAGCGAAAGTTTCCGCAACTGGAAAGAACCCGAAACCGCAATTCGCGCCTGTGTGGAAGGACAGTGTCTGAACATCAAGCACCGCACGGCCTGGATGGGCCTGCAAGCCGAAGCCATCCACCTGACCGGCGGCGCTTCGCAAAACGACGCCATCGCCCAAGTGTTCGCCGATGTGTTCCAGGCGCGCGTCGAACGCCTGCAGACAAGCGACTCCGTGGCCCTCGGAGCCGCCCTCCGCGCGGCTCACAACGAACTGCATGTTCCCTTGGCTGACCTGGAAGCAGCATTCTGCCGGCCCGATGCAACAGGGACCGTGCTCCCGGACCCCTCAACCGAAGCGGCGTACAAATCCCTGGGCCAAACCCTTGAATCCTTAGTTCATCCTTAAATCAGCGGTTAGCGCACAAAGAAAACCGTTAATGGGCGTTTGGATGAAACAAAAGGTCTCTAACATAGGCGCAAAGGCACGAAGAATAAAAGAAAAGTGCGGTGGATAGATATAAGCGTTAATAAGCGCCAATAAGCGGTCTCCAGCTCCGCTGGATGCGTTTGCTTTGTCCGGCATAGCCGGGAACCGCTTATGTTCGCTTATCCTAAAAAGATTAGTACAACCACGGGAAAAAGAATCCGCCTGATCAATCCTGTTTTGCGAATAATGAACGCGCTTTTGCCCGGTTTATGGGGGTATCTTTGTAAATTTGTTGAAATTTGGCACCTTTTCCGCCAATTTGAGCCTCATTATGGAGTATTTAACTCGTTTTCTAAAGCCACCGTCAGATCATTTTTTTCTACTCGGCCCCCGCGGCACGGGAAAAACTTCGTGGACACAACACCGTTTCCCAACAGCGCTCAGGGTCGATCTGCTGGATCCGGCGACCCATCGGGAATTGGCGGCTCGGCCGGAAAAGTTAGCGGAACTGGCCAGAGGTCACATGACCCGAAGACAAATCGTCTTGGATGAAGTTCAAAAGCTTCCGGAACTATTGGAAGTGGTGCATGCGTGGATTGAACAAAAGACGCCGCAGCAGTTTGTCCTTACCGGTTCCAGCGCCCGAAAGTTAAGAAGGGCGGGCGTCGATTTACTTGGCGGACGGGCCGTCCAGGTTACGCTGCATCCGTATATGGCCGCCGAACTGGGCGAAAGCTTTGAGCTGTCCAAAGTCTTGCATCGCGGCATGCTCCCAGTTGTCTGGGGAGCCAAAGATCCCGAAGAGACGCTCCTGGCCTACAATGGTCTCTATTTGCGCGAAGAAGTCCAAATGGAAGGCCTGGTGCGAGACGTGGGCGCCTTCGCCCGCTTTCTGGAGGCGATGAGTTTTTCGCATGCCGCCGTTCTGAACTTAAGTAACGTTTCCCGTGAATGTCAGGTGAAGCGCAAGACTTGCGAAGGCTATTTGGAGATTCTCGAAGATTTACTGCTCGGATTCCGCTTGGAGGTGTTCACAAAACGGGCACAACGGGAGCTGGCCGCACATCCAAAATTTTATTTTTTCGATACGGGCGTCTTTCGGGCCAATCGCCCGCAGGGTCCGCTGGACGCACCGGAAGAAATCGACGGCGCCGCACTGGAAGGACTTGTCGCCCAACACCTCAGGGCCTGGTGCGATTATTCGACGGGCCGGCACACTCTCCATTACTGGCAGACCCGTTCCAAAGTGGAGGTTGACTTCGTCGTTTACGGAGAGTCCGGCATCTATGCTTTTGAAGTGAAAAACGCCGCCAAAGTTCGTCCGGTCGATCTGAGGCCACTCAAATCTTTTGGCGAAGATTATCCCAGCGCACAACGCATCCTACTCTATCGTGGGACAGAACGCTTTGTTCGCGACGACATACTCTGCCTGCCCTGCGAGGCCTTTCTCAAGGCACTCAAACCAGGCCATATGCCAGGGTGAACCGGATGGAGGGCGGATCTGAACACGAAGGTGACGATGGAATGGCGCAAGGAGACAGCCGCTCCCGAAAACGGTATTCAAGCATAGGCATAATCGGACGCCCCGGACCGAAGTCGCAATGTCCGGAACTTGATTCAGCGCTCAAACCAACCAAACCGCTTCGACTTTCGAGAAAAATACCTTTTCCTTCTAGCACAGTTCTCATTTTGCGCTTTGCGCAAAATTGGCGGAGGAGGCGGGATTGGGTTGCTTCGCA
>JBKGYB010000013.1:0-18507 GCA_046546295.1 Opitutales bacterium
GAACACTGATCATTAACGACTTATGGATATTGGCCCTTTCGCCGAACAGGCGAAGCGGTAAAAATCGCTAACCCATTGGTAATCAGTCCCGCTCAGCGGGATCAGTGTGCATCAGTGGTTGTACTAATCTTTTTGGGTTAACGGCGAATAACAAATAGCGTATCAAGATTTCCGAGGCGGCTGAATAAGAAGTCATTTCATCTATGTTCAACTTCGGCCCATGTAGGACTTGTCCGTGGTGTTGACCTTGATGACTTCGCCTTCCTTGATGAAAAGGGGCACTTGAACCGTAAGGCCGGTTTCCAAGGTGGCGGGCTTCTGTACGTTGCTGGCCGTATCGCCGCGCACGCCTTCCGGAGATTCCACGACCTTCATGTCAATCGACGTCGGCAATACGAGCTGAATCGGGCGGTCTTCCACGTAAAGCACGTCATAGGCAGTGTTTTCCACGAGAAAATCCTTTGCCTCTTCAACGAGTGATTCCGCCAGCACGATGTCTTCAAAGGTTTCCGGATCCAGAAAATGGTAGCCCTCGTTGTCGATGTAGGCGAATTCCAGTTTCCGCGTATCGGTATGCAGGATTTCCACGCTGTCGGTGGTCCGGATCTTCGTGTTGGTGCTCGCCCCGGTATCAAGGTTGCGCATGGAAACTTGCATGAAGCCGGCCTGTCGCCCCTGCGTGCGGTGTTGCACATCAAGGACCAGATGCGGGCTGTTCTGATAGTTGAGGACTTTGCCTTTGCGGACGTTGGTGGGAGAAGCCATAAGGGATGTCCAGCAGTCTGTCGGCTTTAACCTACCGGGTAAGTTCGGCAGGCTGCTAGTGGTTGATTGATTGCGCTCTTTCTATGGCAGCCGAAACTCCGGTTGTCAACGCCACCATGTCGGGCTGGGCGTGTCAGGAGTCACCGGAATCGTTGTTTTACTCCCCAAGGTCATCGGCCTGCGTGCGCGGGACCGCTTTACACGTTTTGCGAGCCTGCCGCCACTTGTCCCTGTGCTTTCGTATCCAGTCGAGCAGCGCTCGTTCAAAGCCAATGTCCCAACCCAACTTTTCCGATTCAAGCCACTTGTGCCGCAGGATTTCCTCCCTTTCCTCGAGGAACTCCCGGTACAGGCTTGAGCGCTCAGCGAAGTCGCCTGCACAACCGCCGTTCCCCGCAGTCCCGGCGGCGATATCCATTGGCTTCTTCTTCGTCATTTTTATCGTATGATCAATTAACTAGTGTGGCGCATTCGCTGCCGTAGGCAAGAGGGGAAAAAGAGCAAAATCGACTTTTTTGGGCTTCCTTGAAGCGCTACCACGCCCCCAGGATTTCGTTTGCGATGTTTGCCGCAATGCCCCGCGCAAGCCGCGGCATTGCCTGGTGTTCAGCTTGAAGGAAGCCCTGGGTGTTGAACGTATCGTCTGGCGTAAATGGGTTTTCCGCATAGGCATGCGTTTTCTCCTCTATTTCCCGGTTATGAAAAAGGTACTCCCCTTTTCCACGATTGTAAAGCGAAATCCGGCTTTTGAGCCCGACATCGAAGTCGCGGGCGCGCACGGTATCCTCACTGTCCCTGCCTGCACGGGCGCCCGGGCTTCGGTCATATTCCGATAGGGTGACTTCCAGCACGGCATCCGCCTTCGCTTCGTTGGCGACAAGCGTGACGCGGCTGTCACGGAGCAGGATCTGGCGCAGTTGTGTGCTGACCAGGGCATGTGCTTGCGGCGCGTAGCTGTCGTTTGTGGTCGGGCGGACGTATAGGTTTTTGAAGGGCGGGGCGCCGGGGGAGCCGAGCTGGTAATTGGCGCAGCCCGCCATAAGCACGAGCAGCAATACTCCGAAAAGAAAACACAAACCGGACCTTGCGCGGCGCGGGTGCGGCGGCCTCATGGCGTGATTCAGGTTTGGGTGGTGAAAGGGATGCATTTAATCGGCCAGAAGAAGTTTACGCAACAACCCGGACGGAGTGGTCGGACGGACGCCGTTTTCAATGTCCTCAACCCGCTCTTTTGCTTCTTCCGCTGTTTCGGAGTCGGGCGCAAGCGTTATGGCTTCATTATAAAAAACAAGCGCCGCAGTGCTGTTGTTGCGATAATAATAATAAAAATTTCCGAGGTTCAGACGGCTTTTCGCGAGAATGTTTTCCATGTTTTCGAGGATTGTCTCGATCGCGTTAACATATTCGGATTCGGGGAAGAGGATGAGGAAGTCCTCGCAGTAGCGAATCGCCTGGCGCGTGGAGCCCTGATCGTACTCGGGGCCTTTCACAAGCTTGCTGTAAGTTTCCGCGAGGTTGTAATAAGCTTCGGGCGCAAGCCTGTTTTGCGGGTAGAAATTAATCAACCGGTCGAGCGCATCAATCGCCTGATCCGGGTTGTTCCGTTTTTCGGCGAGAAGAGCGATGTTCATGAGGGCCAGCGGCGCGTAATCGCTATAGGGCGCATTGTTCACGATTTGTTCAAACCCGTCGGATGCTTTGCCGTATTGTTTGAAGCCTGGAATAACCCATAAAATTTTCCCGCGCGCCCCTTCCATAAGCGCGGTCGCACAGTCGAATTGTGAAGCAATGATCGCGTTGAATTCGGGAAAGCCGGGATGCTCTTTTATTATTTCCTGGAATGTATCGAATGCTTTCACCCAGCGTTCTTCGGCCTTCAGAATTTTGGCGTAGTTATAGCGGGCTTCCGCCGCCTGATTCGCTTTCGGGTAATTTTTGATTACTTTCCTGAAATGCCGTTTGGCGGCGCCGGTTCGCCCGCCCTCCATAGCTCGCAAGCCGCGCTCGAGACGTTCCGTGGCTGCTTTTTCTTCCTCCGGTGACAGCCTGAGATCCAGAGCGCCCGCTTCCTCTTCGTCTGAAAACCATGCAAATGGATTCAGAGAGAAGGCGCCCTCAGCCAGAGAAGCGGAAAATAAAGCAAGAGCAATAAGCGTGAGCAGGTAAGAGCGCATAGTATTAGTGCCATTTGAACAGTGTGGCCGACCACGTCAAGCCCGCCCCAAAAGACACGAGAAGAACGAGACTGCCCTTTTGAATTCGGCCGGCACGAAAGGCTTCGTCGAGCGCAATGCCAACGGATGCGGCCGAAGTGTTGCCGTAGCGGTCGAGATTGTTGTGAAATTTCTCCATGGGGAGGGCGAGACGCTTCGCCAGGCTGTCAATGATGCGCATATTCGCCTGGTGGGGGATCACCAGATCGACGGACTCCGTGTCGTAGTCGAAACGTTCGAGAATTTCCAGACTGACCTGGCCCATGACCCGGACGGCGAGCTTGAAAATTTCCCGCCCGTTCATTTTCAGGAAATGGCCGCGCGCGCGAATGGACGCCTCGGACGCGGGCTGGGCGCTTCCTCCTGCGGGTTGATACAGCAGGCTGGGTTCCGAGCCGTCCGAACCACTGAGCGAGCCGAGAATGCCGGCGTCCGGGATATCGCTCAGGGACAATATCGCGGCCCCTGCGCCGTCGCCAAAAAGCACGCAGGTGGTACGGTCCTGAAAATCGAGAATCGGGCTGGTTTTTTCAGCTGCAATGACGAGGGCATGGCGATACTGGCCGGACTGCAGCATCGGAGCGGCAATGCTCAAAGCATAGGGAAATCCGGAGCAGGCGGCTTGTATGTCGAAGGCGGGGACGGGCCGCAAGCCCATCTTGTTTTGTACGAGACACGCGGTTGCGGGGAAGGGCATGTCCGGCGTCATTGTGGCGACAATGACAAGGTCGATATCCTCCCGCCCGATCCCGGCGGCTTCAAGCGCGCGTTCGCCTGCGGCGCAGGCCATATCGCTGGTGTTTTCATCCGGGGCGGCGAAGCGACGTTCCCGTATGCCTGTGCGGGAACGGATCCACTCGTCCGAAGTGTTCACAATGGCCTCCATCTCTTCATTCGTAACGACGCGTTCCGGCAGGTAGGAGCCGGTGCCTGAAATAATGACGGTCTGGGGGGAGCGTGACATGTGTGGAGAGAGAGGGTCCGGCGGCTCCGGAGGGTCAGGGTTGTTCCGCCGCCGGCTTTAGTTCCGCAGGTCGGATACGGGCATTGGTTTCTTTGATGTCTCCGCTGATTGAGTCAATCATATCGTGTTTGACGAGTTCGCTCGCGATACGCAAGGCGTTGGCAATCGCCACGGAGTTGGAGGATCCGTGCGACTTGAGAATATTTCCTTTCAGACCGAGCAGCGGGGCGCCCGCGTACTGATCCGGGCTGAGCCGCACCTTCATGTCTTTAAAGGCGGACTTGGATAGGGCGGCGCCGATTTTGCGTTTCGGGTTGCGCAGGAGTTCTTCACGGATTGCACTGCCTATGAAATTGAAGACCGCTTCGCTTGATTTGAGGAGGATGTTGCCTACAAAGCCGTCACACACAACAACATCCACTTCTCCGTCGAAGAGCTGAAAGCCTTCGATGGGGCCTACATAGTCGATAATACCGTGGATTGTCCGGAGCAATTCATGAGCCTGGTTGATGCGGGAACTGCCCTTTCCCTCTTCCGTGCCGATGGAGAGCAGGGCGACACGCGGGCGCTTGAAGTGAAGGGCGGCCTTTGCGTAATTGGCTCCGAGGACGGCGTTTTGGACGAGTTGCTCCGCACTGGATTCCGGGTTTGCGCCGACGTCGATCAGGACGAAGGGATCCTGCTTGCTGGGCACAATTGTGGCGAGCGCCGCACGGTCCACGCCTTCCAGCTGCCGCAAGCGGAGGGTCCCCCCTGCCATCAGCGCGCCGGTATTGCCGCAGCTGACCATTGCTTGTGCCCGGCCTTCTTTCAGGATATGGAGGGCCTGCGCCATGGAGGAATTTTTCTTATTCCGGAGCGCCTGTGTCGGTTTTTCGTCCATGCCGATGACTTCGTCGGCATGGTGCAGTGTTATGCGGTCGCGGTTTCCGCTGAAGCGCCGCACTTTTAGCAGGCGTTCGAGCAGACGCGATTTTCCGACGAGGATGTAGTGGCAATCCAGACCGAGGGTTTCGTTGGCGTAGAGGAGGGCGCGAATGAATTCCCCGGGGCCGCGATCACTCCCCATGACATCAACCACTACCGTGCAGCTGGCCTCGTTTGCGCCCATTAGACGTTTTTCCGGGCTCAGGATGAGTGGTGTGTGCAGGCGCTCAGACTTCGACGTCAAGCACTTGACGTCCTCGATACTGACCGTTTGCCGGGTTTACGCGGTGTGGACGGAAACGTGTGCCGTCTTCCGGATCCTTCGCCAACTGCGGTAGTTTAAATCGGTTTGCCCCGCGCCGTTTGCGGCTGCGTTGCTTGGACTGTTTGCGTTTTGGCTGTGCCATGGAAAATCAGGTTTTTGTGTTGGGACGCGGCGCATGCGCGTCAGTTGAGTGGTGTAAAGCGACGGATAAAAACGGGCTTCGAACACCCTGTCAAGAAATTCAATTATTGTTTTAGAACCGCCTCGACCAGCTTGCTGATGCCCGATTCCGCTTCCAGAATGGATTCCGCGAGCATGTAGGCGGGCGTGGAGACGACACGGTTTTTTTCGTCGACGACAATACCGTCGACCGGGCAAACCTGGTGTTTCGCGCCTTTGCTTTCCAGCGCTGCGGCGGTATCCGGATCATTGCCGATCGTCAGGCGGACGCCGTGCGCGCCCAGCGCGCTTGCGGCGAGCACGGGAGCAATGCAGATGAAGCCGAGCGGTTTTCCGGCGGAATGCGCGCTTTTGATAAAATCCGAAACACCGGGATCAACGTCATAGTCCTGCCCGTCGAACGCAAAGCTGGAAAGATTTTTTGCCACCCCGAAGCCGCCTACAAAAAAGATGGCGTCAAACGAGCCGGCATTAAGGTCGTCGAGCGGGGTGATTTTTCCGCGTGCGACGCGGGCGGCTTCCTGCAGTACATTGCGCTGGGCGCCCTCGTCCACTTTGCCACTGGAATGATCGATTACATGCTTTTGGGCGATGTCGGGCGCCGCACAGGTGATTTCGGCGCCGCTCTGCTCGAGAGCCCGGAGGGTGAGCACGGATTCATAAATTTCGGAGCCATCGTAGACCCCGCATCCGGAGAGAATTACTGCTACTTTCTTCATAGCGCCACATTATGGGAAAACCCCGCCGGCTTCGCAAGCCCGCAAAATTATATTTTCCGCCACTCCCGCAATTGCGGTGATTTTACGCTTGCGGTGGTTGGATGCAATCATTGATGTAAAAAATTTTACATCAATGCCCGCAATCGAACAACTGACGGAACTTGTTTCCGATGAAATGGATTTGGATGTGGATCAAGCCTGCGGGGCCGCTTATCAATTGGCGGATACCGCAGTGGATGATTCATCCAAACGCGCGTTCCTTCTGGCGCTTGCGGAGAAAGGCGAGACGCCTGTTGAAGTAGCGGCCATCGCAGGCAGCTTCCGGGATCTGGCGGTGGATCCGAAGGTTGAGGCATGGGCGGACCGCGCCATTGATGTTTGCGGCACCGGGGGCGATGGCTCCGGAAGCTTCAATATATCCACGGTTGTTTCGTTTATCATGGCCGCGAGCGGTGTGCCTGTTTTCAAGCACGGGAATCGCTCGGTTACTTCGCAATGCGGGAGCGCCGATCTTCTGGAGGGGCTCGGGTTTCATTTGGAGCTTTCCCCCGATCAGCTGCAGGCCTCCCTCCGGGAGTTGAACTTCTGTTTCTTCTACGCTCCGGTATATCATCCCGCTTTCAAGGGCATCATGCCGGTTCGACGTCAACTGGCGGCGGAAGGGAAACGTTCTTTGTTTAATTTGCTGGGGCCGCTCCTAAACCCCGGGCGTCCGGCGTATCAACTCCTCGGCGTATACGACGGGCGGTGGGTCGCGCCCTTGGCCGAGGCTCTGGGAGTGCTTGGGTTGCGTCGCGGGCTCGTGGTGCACGGGCGGCCCCGGGAAGGGGGCGCTCTTGATGAATTGAGTTGCGCAGGGGAAAACGAGTGTGCCGGGATCGGCGAGCTGTTTTCAGTGCGGGGAAATCTGCAAGTGGCGGATGCCAAGCTTCCGTCCTGTACTGCGGAAGCGCTGCAGGGGGGCGACCTTTCGGAGAACATCGAGTTGTTGAAAGCCCTCGTGAAAGGGGGCGGGGGCGCTGTGCCGGCGGGTTTGCGCGACAGTGTCTTGTTGAACGCGGGGGCGGCGCTCTGGATCGCGGAAAAAGCGGACAATTTGGCCGACGGCGTGGAGGCCGCCCGCGCAATTATTGAGAGCGGCGAGGTGGAAAATTGGTTGGCGCGCGCGCGCGCTTTTCATCTGAGCGCTATACGATTGTAGAGGTCGTCTATATGGGAAAAATATTCGGAACAGACGGTATTCGCGGGAGATTCGGGGATAAACTGGTGAATCCGGAGTTTGCCTACCGTCTGGGGGCTGCGTTGGGAACCTATCTCAACCGTCCGGAAGAGAAGGCGCACCTGAATGCGGTGATCGGGCGGGACACTCGTGCGAGCGGGCCGCAGCTGGTGGACGCGGTGGTGCGGGGCCTGAACCAGCACAATGTTTATGTCCACAACCTTGGCATTGTTCCCACGCCGGCGATCGCCCAATGTTTGTTGGAAAGGCAGGCGGATATCGGGATTTCCATTACGGCTTCCCACAACCCTGCGGAAGATAACGGATATAAACTCTTCAATTCCGAAGGGGTTAAACTTGCGGAGGCCGAGGAGGGCAAGCTTGAGGAGTTGATTGAATCGGAGCTTCCTCCACCGGAAAACGACTCTCCCGGCAAATCCTACCTCTTCAACGGCGCCGACTTTTATATTAACTACCTCCGCTCCTTGATGGATCAGAACTGCATGTCCGGGTGGAAGATTGTTCTGGATCTTGCGAATGGAGCCGCTTGCGAAACGTCTCCCGCCGTCTTCGGGCGGTGGGGCGCCGAAATTATCCGGATCGGCGACAACCCGGACGGGGAAAACATAAACCTTGGCGTGGGGAGCGAGCATCCGGAAAAACTTGCCCGAACGGTTGTCGAGACGGGGGCCGCGCTTGGCATCGGCCACGACGGAGATGCGGATCGACTCGTTGTTTGCGACGAGCAGGGCGGGATCGTTGACGGGGATGTGCTCCTCGGGCTTTTCGGACTTTATGCGCTTCGTTCGAACAGCCTGCGCACGCGTACGCTGGTGACCACCATACAGAGTAATTCCGGCTTGGATCGGGCGATCCGCGCCGCAGGCGGCACGGTCGAGCGCACGCCGGTCGGTGACAGGAACGTGGCCCTCCGCATGCGGGAAATCGGCTCCAACCTCGGGGGCGAATCGTCCGGGCATATTATATTCTCCGACTTTGCAACCACCGGGGACGGGTTGCTGGCTGCGATCAAACTTATTGATCTGTTGTGCAAGGTTCGTCGCCCGCTTTCTGAATTAAAGCAGGAAGTGGAACTTTTCCCTCAGGCTGTGCGGAACCTCAGGGTTAAAGCGAAAGAACCGCTTGAGGACTTGGAGCATATCAAAGCAGCCGAAACCGATATTCGCAAAGAGCTTGGAGAGGAAGGACGGGTTCTCGTCCGGTACTCCGGAACGGAACCAAAAATCCGGCTGCTTGTCGAAGCCTCCGGGTCCGGGCAAGCGGGGCGGTTGCTTGACGCATTGGACGAAGCGGTCCGCCGGGATCTGGATGTGATTGATGATTGACCTGTTCGGGTTTTTGCCCCATGCTAATAAATTCGCTCATGAAAGAAATTACCTTAAAAGATCTCGATTCGCGGCTGCAAAAACAAGTTGAGAATGCCAAAAAGGCCGTCGACAAGAACCCCGCTTACGCCATTGATATTCTCAGCAATATCGTGCAGCGCAATGCAGGCTGTTTGGAAGCGCGAAAAATCCTGCGCCAGGCGCAACAACGGGCCAAGGGTGGCCGGCGGAACATAATCAATGACTTTTTGACTCAGGCGCTGAGCCTGCCGGTGAAATTCACCATGGACAAGAAGGTGGAACAGGACCCCGAAGGAGCGATGGCGCTTGCGGAGCAAATGCTGACCCGGGATCCGGCCAATTCAGTCGCGCACACTCTGCTCGGCCGCGCGGCCGAGGCCCTCGAACTGTATGATACCGCGGCTTTCGCATACGAAGAGCTGCAGAAGGTCGATCCTTCGGATGTCGGGAACATCAAGGCATTGATGAAAATATATATTGATTCCGGCCATTGCGAGGAAGCTGTCCGGCTCGGCGATTCAGCGTATCGCAGCCATCCGGCCGACGACGAAATTCCGGCTCTCATCCGCAGGGCATCGGTCGAGCAATCGATCGAAAAAGGCAAATGGGAGGAAGATGAAAGTTTCCGTGGAAAACTCAAAGACGAAGAAGAAGCGCAAAAACTGGAGCAAGCCGGGCGCGCCAAAACGGGTGAATCCGGGTTGCGTTCGTTGATCGAAGAAAGCGAAAAGGCGATCGCCGAGGAGCCGGACAATCTGAACCACTACCGCGATCTTGCCGCCAACTACCGGCGGCTCGGTGAATACGACAATGCTTTGGAATGGGTGGAAAAGGCGCGCCAACTGGAATCGGGCCGCGCGGACGTCAGCTTGGAACGCCTGGTCGGCACGCTGAAGCGCGAAAAGATGGAGAAAGAAATTTCGGAGAAGCAGGAGCAACTCGAAACCGATCCGGAGAATGCGGAGCTGAAGCAGGAGCTGGAGCGGCTCGAAAAGGAGAAGCACCGCTTCCGCGTGGAACAGGCGGAGCACCTTGTGCACCGCTATCCGAACGAATTCAGCTACCGCCATGAACTGGGAGAATTATATCTTGAGGACGGCAAGATCGATGATGCGATCAAGGAATTGCAGTTGTCGCAGCGGAGCCCGAAGGTGCGCGTTGCATCGTTGATTCTTCTCGGCAAGGCCTACAAAGCAAAAGGGTTTTACGATCTGGCAACCGAGCAGTTAACGACTGCGAAAAATGAAATCCCCGGCATGACGGACCAGAAGAAGGACGTGCTGTACGAACTTGGCACATGTTACGAATTGCAGGAGGAGATGGACAAGGCGATGGAACAGTTCAAAGCCCTCTACGGGGCCGATATCAGCTACCGCGACGTGGCCGACAAGATCGACGCATTTTACGCGAAGAAGCAGGGGAATTAGCCGTTGCTGGCTAGTTTTGAAAAACCTTGTTTGACTGACTCCTATGCCAACATGGAAGCAGGGGCTTCGAGGATGGTTTTGAGGGCCTGCAGGTATTGCGCGCCCACGGCGCCGTCAATCACACGGTGGTCGCCGGATAGCCCGATCTTCATGATTTGCCCGACGACGATTTCGTCGTTCCCGTTGACGACGGGTTTTTTCAGCGTCGCGCCAATGCTGAGAATCGCGGCGTTGTTCGGATTAATAATCCCGTAAAAGTCGGAAATCCCGAACATGCCAAGATTGGTTACGGTCAATGTGGACCCGGTCATTTCGTCAGGCGCAAGTTTCTTGGCACGCGCCTTTTGGATCAGGGCTTTTGCTTCCGTGCCAATCGTACGGAGCGTCTTTGTTTCGGCGGCCCGGATGACCGGAGTGACGAGCCCTTCTTCCATGGCCACGCCGAATGCAAGGTGGACATTGCCGTGCTGCACGATTTTCTCGCCCTCCCAGGAGCGGTTGATCGCGGGTACGCGGCGCACCGCTTCGGCGGCAGCCTTGAGCGTCAGGTCGTTGACCGTGAATTTGGCGCCGCCTTGTTCGGCGGGCAATTCCGCCAGGTTGGCGTTCAGCTCCGCGCGCAGATCGGTCAGCGGCTTGCCGTCGACCTCCATCTGGAGGTAGAAGTGGGGGGCGTTCGCCTTCGAGCTTACCAACGCCTTGGCAATCGTCTTGCGCATGTTGGAAACGGGCAGTTCGGTCGCTTCCAGAGTAGCAGCGGGCGCTTCTCCCGCCGCGCTTGCCGGCGCGGGCGCGGCCGGTTGGCGGGGCGCGGCTTCCGCTGCAAGCACATCCGCTTTGACAATGCGTCCTCCCGGACCGGATCCGGTGACAGTGGCCAGGTCCACGCCTTTATCGGCGGCGACTTTCTTTGCGAGGGGCGAGGCTTTGATGCGTCCGCCTTCAGTCGTGGCGGAGGTTGTTGGCGCTGATGCGGCGGGAGCGCCGGAGGGTTTGGTCGGCTCGGCGGGAGCGCCGCTGCCAGTCGTTTCTTGCGCGCTTTCGGATTCTTCCGGCGCCGGCTCCTTGGCCGGGGCATCTTCGGCGGCCGGCTCCTCCGCACTCGGCTCTTTAGCCGGGGACTCCACGGCTGGCGGTTCTTCCCCTTTTTCACCAACTGCGGCGATGGGACCCCCGACGGGAACGTCGGTGCCTTCCGCGCAGTACTGCTTCAACAATATGCCCTCTTCGAAGTTTTCCACTTCCATGGTGGCCTTGTCGGTTTCGACTTCAGCGATCATGTCGCCATTGGCAACCGCGTCGCCCTCTTTCTTTAACCATTTGACCAGTGTGCCGACGGTCATGGTGTCACTTAATTTGGGCATATCGATAAGCGTAGCCATAGGATAAGTTGGGTTATATGCGTAGGAGAATTGTTAGACGTGTTTGTTTGAGAGGTCTTGAGTTTCTTTAGCGACAGGCTTTGAGGGCGGCGTCAATGATGCGTTCCTCGTTCGGGATCTGCCAGTTTTCCAGTTCCTTGGAGTAGACCTGGGGCGCGTCGATAGCGGAGACGCGGTGAATCGGGGCGTCCAGATAGTCGAACGCCTTGTATTGTATGAGGTGCGAGATCTGGGCGTCCACGCCGCAAAACGGCTTGTTTTCTTCCACCAGGACGGCGCGGTTGGTCTTGCGGACGGAATTCAGAATCGTTTCTTCGTCGAGCGGGCGAATGGAGCGCAGGTCGACGACTTCGGCGTTTATACCGTGCTGTTCGGCCAGGGTTTCGGCCGCCTGCAAGGCGACGATGGCGCAGCGGCCATGCGAGATGATCGACAGGTCCTCGCCCTCCTTGAGAACATTGGCGACGCCAAGCTCGACGATGTATTCCTCCTCCGGCACGTCCCACTTGTTGCCGTAAAGGAGCGTGTTTTCCATGACATAAACCGGATCGTCGTCACGGATCGCGGCTTTCATCAAGCCCTTCGCATCGTAGGCATTCGAGGGGCAGACTACTTTCAGGCCCGGGTGATAGGCGGCGAAATTTTCCGGTGTATGGGAGTGTGTGGCGCCCACGTTGGTGCCCCCGTTGGCGGGACCGCGTACAACGATGGGGACGTTCATCAGCCCGCCGGACATGTAGCGGCAAAAGGAGGCATTGTTAAACAACTGGTCAAAGGCGACATAGCTGAAACTCCAGAACATCAGCTCGACCACCGGACGAATCCCTAGCATGGAGGCTCCGATCGCGAGGCCCGAAAAAGCGGCTTCCGAAATCGGGGTATCCATGACCCGCTTGTCGCCGTATTTTTTCCACAGTCCTTCAGTGACTTTATAGGCGCCATTGTATTGCGCGATTTCCTCGCCCATCAGGCAGACGTTTTCGTCGCGTTCGATTTCTTCCGCGAGAGCGTCTTTGACGGCTTGGCGGTAGGTGATGCTTGGCATGATAAGAGTGTTGAAGAGAGGGTTATTGCGGTTACAGCCCGTCGGGCTCAATCGTTGAAAAAGTGGGTGCCTTTCAGCGCTCCTTCGGTGTCGTTGTCGACTTCCGAGTACACGTCGGTTGTTATTTCGGAGCGGGGCGGGTAGGGGCTTTCCTCCGCGAATTTCGCTGCGGCATCGGCGGCTTGTTTCTGCTCCTGGTCGATTTCTTTCGCTTCGCCGTCCGTCAGTACCTTGTCCTTGATCAGCTGTTGCTTCAGGACGTTGACCGGATCCTTGTTAAGCTTGTATTCCTCGATCTCTTCCTTGCTCCGGTATTTTTCGTGATTGGCGTCCGCGACCGAATGCCCGCGATAACGATAGGTGCAAACTTCGAGGACAAAGGGCTTTGTTTTTTCTCGGGCATAGCGCATGGCGCGGTCGGCGGCTTCGCGGACCTGGAAGATGTCGTGCCCTTCGCACACTTCCCATTCGATGGAATAGCCGTCCGCTCTGGAAGCGAGGTGGGGATTGGCCGAGGAACGTTGTACGCTGGTTCCCATTGAGTAACCGTTGTTTTCAATAACGTATACCACGGGGAGCTCCCAGAGCGCCACAAGGTTGAGGGATTCCATATACGGGCCCTGATTAACGGCTCCGTCCCCGAGAAAACAGATCGCACACCCCTTGAGGTTGCGGTATTTCAGTGCAAATCCGAGGCCTGCTCCGAGGGGGGTCTGCCCCGCTACAATTCCATGGCCGCCCCAGAAACGTTTCTCCGGCGCGAAAAAGTGCATCGATCCGCCCTTGCCTTTGGAGCAGCCCGTGTATTTGCCGTACAACTCCGCCATGCACTCGTTCATCGTCATCCCGACAGCCAGCGCATGCCCGTGGTCGCGGTATGCGGTTATCATCTGGTCGTGCTCCTCCATGAGCGAAATGATGCCGGTCGCTACGGATTCCTGGCCGATGTAGAGGTGAAGAAACCCGCCGATCTTGCCCTGGTTGTAAGCTTGGAGCGAGCGTTCCTCAAAGCGCCGGATACCCACGACCGTTCGATAGAACCCGATCTTTTCTTCTTTCGAGAGTTTCTTGTTCACCGGAGCGGCGACAAAGCTTTTGGGCTTTTTATCCGCCTGCTTTTTCGCGGTTGTCGTTTTTTTCTTTTTGGTTGGCATAGGAGAGGAGGGGGTTCGAAAGTTGCACAAAAAAATCGTATGACAAGCAAATTAAACCTTTGCCGCTGCTTTGTTTATAATGCGTGCGCACGACGTTGGCGGACCGCTTCGTAGAGGCAGATGCCGGCTGACACGGAGACGTTCAAGCAATCCACCGACCCGGCCATCGGGATGCGGATCAAATGGTCGCACCGCTCCGCGGTATGCTTGCGGAGCCCCCAGCCTTCACTGCCTAGAACGATCGCGGAGGGACCCGTCAAATCGACGTCGTAAAGCGAGGTCGTTCCACGGTCCGAGGTTCCGGTTATCCGAATGTCGCGCTCGCTGAACGCGCGCAGGAGCGAGCCGATGTTTTTGACTTTCAAGTAGGGCACGTCTTCGGCGCCACCGCAGGAGACATCCCGGACGGTCGGCGTTATATCGCAGGCGCCCTTCATGGGAGCGATCACGGCGGCTACACCGGCGCCGGATGCGGTTCGCAGGGAAGCGCCCAGGTTGTGAGGGTCTTGTACGCCCTCCAGAACAAGCAGCAGGGGGTTCTTCTTGCGCTCGAGCAGGTCAAATAGATCGTTCTCCGTCTCCAAGTGAAGGATCGCTGACTGGTTGGAGTGACGCGGCGGCCTGCGCAGCTTTTTCGTGGAATTACGCCCCATGGATTTGAACCTTAATGCCGCGGTTGAACCGCTGATTAACACTGATAAAAACTGTTGCTCGAGGCACGGCGTGTGCGATGAAAAATGGTCGGGCCGGCAGGATTTGAACCTGCGACCACTTCACCCCCAGCGAAGTGCGCTACCAGACTGCGCTACGGCCCGACTCGAAAGCTCTACCCATGCTCAATGGCGGACAGCCGTCAAGCTTAATTCAAAAAACACCTAGTCGCGTCACGGTATTTTTATTTATATTTGCAAGTTGTTGTTTTTCAGAGATCCATCTCAAATCTTGAATTTTTGATCTCAAATGCATTTTCATGCGGCTTTCAGCCGCCAAATGAAAAAGCCATGTTAGTCGCGTGCGGCGAGCAAATAGAGCAGCCAGCCCAGACTCGCGACAAACGCGGCCACATAGGTGTAGCCTGCGGCGTCGAGTGTTTTGCCGACGCCTTCCATTTCGTCCTGCTCGACGATCCCAAGGTTGACCAGTTGCGCCTTTGCTCGCTTGCTCGCATCGAATTCAACCGGCAGCGTGACCAGTTGGAACACTGTCAGGATGAGGTAGATGACGATGGCGACATTGATCAGAAGCGGGCTGTGAAATAAGAAAAAGCCGCCCAGTATGGCGATGGGCAGGAGCTGTGAGGCGAAGCTTGTGATAGGAACAAGCGCCATCCGCATGTTCAAGGGAGCGTATTCCTGCTTGTGTTGAATGGCGTGGCCCGCTTCGTGCGCCGCCACCCCGAGCGCCGCCAGACTGTGTCCGCGGCAGTTCTGCCTGCTGAGAGCAAGGCGCTTTTTCGTCGGGTCATAGTGGTCCGTGAGCGTGCCGTGGCACTCCACGATCTCCACGTCGTGAACCCCGGCGCTTTCCATCACCGCTTGCGCCGCTTCCCGCCCGGTGATGCGCCCGCGCGACGGAACCTCGCTGTATTTGTTGTAAGCGCCCTTGACCTTCATTTGAGCCCAGAGGCCGACGATCATTGGAACGATAATAAGTAAGAGAAATGGACCCATAGCGTGCGATTGGTTTTCAGTGGAGTGACCTGCACTCTAAAAACCCGGTTCCCGGAATTTTGCAAGTTGGCATTGCGGATTTTCAGGAAAATAAACGAAAGAAAAATTTTTTTGGAATAAAATTGTTCTGCAGCTGTCACACACATGCCGGCCATCAATTGTTTCAACACGATGACGGCAAGCGAACAAGCTCTACCAAATTAATTAAAAAACATATGCAACACGCAAATAAAACAATTCTCAAAAAATCAGCCTTTATCCTGCTCCTTGCTTCTTTCGGCGTCTTTCAGAGCGCATGGGCGGACAACAACAAGGAAAAAGCGGAATCCGATGCCTGGCGGACGGATTTTGAGGCGGCGAAGGCCGAGGCCGCGAAGGAAGAAATGCCCATGCTCCTGAACTTTACCGGTTCCGACTGGTGCCATTGGTGCCAAAAGTTGGACGATGAAGTGTTCAGCCAGTCGGCGTTCAAGGAGTACGCGGATAATCTGGTGCTCGTGAAGTTGGATTTTCCCCGCAACAAGGAACAATCGGAGGAAGTGAAGCAGCAGAACAGGAAGCTTGCCCAGAAATACGGGGTCCAAGGTTTTCCCACGATTCTTGTGCTTTCACCGGAAGGCGAGCTGGTTAAAAAAACCGGTTACCGCCCGGATGGCGCGGAAGCGTATGTGAAACACTTGAAATCGATTGTTTCGGACATCTAAAGGGACATTCCCTCCCGCCAGGCGCCGAAGCGGCGCAACTCTTCGGGCGTGTTGCCCGCTGCGCGCAGTTCGCGCAGGCTGAGGGCGCCGTGTCGCTTGGCCAAGCGTTGTCCGTCGGGACCACAGAGTAACGGAACGTGGCAGAAGGCGGGTGGCGCGTGCCCCAGCGCTTCGTAGATCAGGAGCTGGCGGGCGGTGGAAAGCAGCAGATCCTCCGCGCGCACGACTTCCGTGATGCCCATGGCGGCATCGTCCGCCACTACGGCGAGTTCATAAGCGGGCACGCCGTCCTTGCGCCAGACAAGAAAATCGCCGAAGTCCCGCATGCATGTGAAAGCGCAGGGTCCGGCCCGGTTGTCTTCAAAGCAGATCGTTCGCCCGTCCGGCACACGGAAGCGCCAGTTCACTTCCCCCGGCATGCTGGCGTCACGCCCGGTTCCAATGGGCGGGCGCCATTCTTTCGGATAGACGGGCTCCGCGCGTTCCTCGTCCGCGTGGGGCGCCCGGGCGGCCCGGTTGATGTCCTTTCTTGACTTGGCACAGGGGTAAATAAGGCCGCTGCTTGCGAGACGTTGCCACACATCGATAAAATGCGCCTGTCTTTCGCTTTGCCGATAGGGGCCCACCGGCCCCCCGACATCCGGGCCTTCCTGCCATTCGCAGCCGAACCAACGAAGGTCATGGAGCGCGGCTTGAGCGAAGTCCGGGCTGCAACGCCCGGGGTCCAGGTCCTCCTCGCGGTAGACCAGGCAACCGCCTGCTTCCTGCGCCCGTTTCATGGCGATCCAGAAGGTGCGGGCATGGCCGAGGTGCATATGCCCCGTCGGGGTGGGTGCGATACGGCCGCGGTAGCTTCCTTTCATGACGCGTTTTTTATGGGGGCAGGTAGCGGGGCCGCAAGTGTTTTGCCTGTCTTTCCTCTTGATTATCAGCAAAACGGGTCCAAGTTGTGCGGGAGGACCCGGGTGCAAGTCAGTAGGCCGGGCGACATAAATCAAACAGAAGCATGACATTTCACGAACTTGAACTCGAACCATCCATCCTTTCAGCGATAGATGAAATGGGCTTTACTGAGCCCACCCCGATCCAGGCCCAGGCGATCCCCCCCATTCTCGAAGGGCGCGACATAATCGGCTCCGCCCAGACCGGCACAGGAAAAACCGCGGCGTACGCCTTGCCTGTGTTGCAACGGCTCGGCGGACACAAGCCGGGCGCTGCCCCGCGCTGCCTGATTCTCGGCCCGACACGCGAACTTGCCGCACAGGTGGAGGACCAGTTGAAAACATACGGCAAACACTGCGAACCAAAGTGTTGCCTGATTCATGGAGGCGTGGGCTACGGCCAGCAACGGGAGGAGCTCGCCGCCGGCGCGGATGTTGTCATTGCCACGCCCGGGCGCTTGCTCGATCACGTCCAGCAAAAGACCCTCGATCTCGGGTCCATAGAGTTCCTTGTATTGGACGAAGTGGACCGAATGCTGGACATGGGCTTTATTGATGATGTCCGGCGGATCATCAAACTGTGCTCCCGCCCCGGCCGGCAGACCTTGTTATTCAGCGCGACGGTGCCGGAGGCGGTGAAGCGTGTGATTGCGAAAAGCTTGAATGACCCCTTGGAAATTACGATCGGCATACGGTTGACGCCCGCGGAAACCGTCAAGCATGAGGTGTATCCGGTCGGCGCCCTGCAAAAATTCGACCTGCTGGTCGCGCTCATCGAACGGATGGAAATCGACAGCATGATTATTTTCTGCCGCATGAAAGTGGGGGCGGATCGAATTACCCGCTGGTTGAAAGAGCGCAACTACAGCTGCACGGCGATGCATTCCAATTTGCCCCAGAAGGTGCGTACAAAGTCGATGGAGCAGTTTAAAAACGGGGAAATCACAATTCTCGTTGCTACGGATATCGCTTCGCGCGGCCTCGATATCGCGAATGTCACGCATGTCATCAACTATGACGTGCCGGAGCATCCCGAGGATTACGTGCACCGCATCGGGCGAACCGGCCGTGCGAAGCAGGAGGGCGACGCCATGACCATTGTGGCCCCCGACGAGCAAAGCCGTCTCGATGCGATCGAGCGCTTTATCGAGCAGAAAATACCGCAACGCAAGCTTGAGAACTTCAATTATTTCCAGGAACCCCTGATTCGCAGCGATACCCCGGATAAGCCCGTACAACGCCGCCGGCGCAATTCCCCCACCAGCCGGTTCGGACGCAAAGGGCGGTAATTTATTCAGCCGCCTGTCGGACATAACCCGCCGGCCATGAACTTACCGAATGGGCTGGCTGGCTTTTGCACCAGCTAGACCCGCCGAGCGCGCTCAATAACCGGGCCATCCCGCCGCTAAATACACCAAACCCAAAATAATACCCAGCCCACCCTAATAGCCGGCACCTAAAATAAAGCCCTCCATCTAATAGCCCGGCATTTGAAAAATAGCCTGGCACTTAAAAAAGAGTTGCTTTTGCATTTTGAGGGGATATAGAGATGGGGGATGAGGCCT
>JBKGYB010000014.1:0-18121 GCA_046546295.1 Opitutales bacterium
GTGGGGGGCGTGCTTTTCCCTTACACAATGGTTACTTCCGTCAACGGAGAAGTGAAGCAGAAGATCCAACTTGGAAAAATCGAGTTGAACGTCGGCATTATGGATTGGATGTTTGAGGCGCCGTAGGAGACGACATGCTATCGGGCATAGGCCTGCAGTTGTCGTTAAGCGGAATGCTGGACGCGATCCGGCAAAACCACAAGGCTGGTCGGACGGAGGCGCCTATGACGCGGACCTGATCCTGCTGTGGCGGGACGGATCTTCCGCTACGCGGACGATCCGTTGATTATGGCCCGCTATCAAGGAGCGCGCATACACGAATGGACAACCCAGCGACTGGTGCAGGGGCTGGGTTTGAGCATCAACCGTGAAAAGACCTCCGTGGTGCGATTGAAGCGAGGCGAAATCCTGGATTTTACCGGGTTAACGTTTTGGTATGACCGCGACTTACACGGTCGTGACAAAGATTACCCGAACATTGGTCCCTCGAAGACGAGGGGGAGTGCCGCCTGCTGCTCTCTACTCTACTGTTTATCAGTGGCTGAAAACAAGGCTCAGCGCGCGTCTGCAACCCGAATGGACCCGCCTGGGTTACAATGGCGAGGTGCTGCGGCTTTTGCGTCGACTGCAAACCATTCGCCTGGGCTGCCTGTACGTTCTTCTTGGCGCCGAAGCAACCCCGGCTATGACGCCCATAAACGCCGAACTGAACGAAATCCACGCACAATTCAACCTCTTGAAATTCTTTGCGGCCCCTCCAAAATGGGCCACGAATCAGTCATTGTAGCCCCGCAAATAACGGCTACCCTTGATAACACGGAGGCTTCAAACCGATTTTGAGGGAATTCGGGCCGACGATTAGATTTTTATAAGATGCTGTATAGCAACATTTTAAGCGCATGAAAAATTTCTAAAAAAATGTGCTTTTTCCTTGAAATAAAGCGGATTTCTGAAAATATGTAAGCTGAAATATACTTTAGGGCCTCTTCTTGATTTATGCTTGCGAATACTTTGCCATGCCTTCTAAGGTCATAAAGTCATGCTCATTATGAATAAAACACCCCAACCGATTCTGATTCTGCTTGGCTCGATATTTGGGCTGGCGAGTTTTCCTCTTCTTCACGCGCAGGACTCGGTTGCAACCGACCCCGTGGGGTATAAGACAGTTACCATCAAAGGCGATAACGGGCTCAACATTATAGGTATCGAATTTCTCGAACCACCTGAGTATTCCGGGCCAGTAAGCAATTTCGGGAATAATACGGTGACAGTGGCAGGAACCGATTTCGATGCGTTGCTGGATGAAGGCACTCCGTATTTTTTGGAGGTAGCTTCTGGAGATAATGAAGGTTTGAGCACTAGTATTGTCGATTGGTCCAATGATACTTTGACTTTGGGTGACGACCTTTCGGCCTTCACTTATGATGAAAATGATACAGTCAGGGTTCATCGACTTCTGACAATTGAAGAAGTTTTCGGTGAGGGTGGAGATGTATTAGAAGGAGGGTTTCCAATTGACGCAGATTTGGTGCTAATACCTAATCCGAATGGAGAAGGATTGAATCGGTATTACTACAGCACGGGCGGATTTGCTGGAACGGGGTGGCGACAAGTGGGTGAATCCGGAGACAAAAGCGATGTTCCTATTTATTACAGCGATGGGCTCTACGTATTCAAGAGAAGCGCCGGGGATGTGGATTTAGTTGTATCGGGTACTGTAAAAATTACATCATCTGATGTTGTTGTTGAGGAAGGCTTTACACCTTTTAGTACAATTTATCCTTCCGGTACTACTTTAGGTAATAGCGGTCTTTATGACCCCAATAATTTATCGCAAAGTATCGAATCTGGTTTTCCAACTACGGCGGATCTTGTTCTTACTGATTCAAATGGAGATGGCAGTCTTGAACGATACTATTATTCGGCTGGTGGATTTGCCGGCGAGGGTTGGCGTCAAGTCGGAGAATCAGGTGATAAATCTTCGGTGTCGTTGGCATCAGGATTCGCAATATTTAAACGCAGTAACTCTGTTGTGGTTAAGAGGGATCCCTCTTTTAATTGATTTTTAACATTAACTCGGAAAATCTAATTTAGCCTACTTGAATCATGAAAAAATTGATTTATGTTGTAACCTTGGTTCACTTGACTCTCTTCAACTTGTTATCTGCGTGGAACGTAAGTGTTAGCAATTCAGTCGGTGACGGAGCTTTCGGCCTCTTTGACGAAAATGGCACGCTCGTTGATGGTTCGACCACGGAAAACATAAGGATTGGCTCTTTTAATTCTTTTGATGCTCAATCAGCTTGGGATGTAGGCGATTTGAGCGCCATCGATAGTAATTTTGCTGGATACGGCGACAGTTTTGGTATGAATGATTTTAACTCCGGAGTAAATGGAATCTTTGAAAATGCTATTGACGAACCCGTTGCTGCTGGTCTGGAAGGTGATTCAATCGTTCTATGGGCAACAAATGGCGGGGCGTTTACGGCTAGCAGTGCTCAACATCTTATTTACGAATTTGACAAAGTGTTCCCAGAAGAGCCTGCTGGACCTTCCGATTTGACTCTCGGGGTGGATAATGGGTCGTTCATAGCTGGTGAATTTGGGAACTTCTCGAACGACTTCGGAATGGGCGGCGGTGAAAAGGACGGTTTCAACACAGTATCCGCCGTCCCCGAACCATCCACCTACGCAGCCCTCGTCGGGCTATGCGTCTTTGTTTTTGTGTCTTTCCGGCGCCGCAGGTAGCGTCAAATCCACCATTTTCCTGAAAAGCCCCCGCAAAACGGGGCTTTTTTTATTTTCGACTCGTCAAGCCCGTACTTTAAACCAAGCTCATGTCATATATGCAAAATAAAGTCCTTATTCTCACCGCCACTTTCTTATCCTTTGCTGTTTCCGGAGGCGGAGCGCTGCTGCTCGCTCAGGAAGGGGCGCCTGCAACCGAAAAGGAATCCGCCGCCCAGGCGGCGGACGTGCCTGATGTCCCGAAAAAGGAACTGGTCCGCATGGTGGGGTATTTTACGGCGCAGCAAAGCGGCGTCGCTTCGCTGGATCTCGATGAGGCCGGCATTGAGGCAGTCGCGGAAGCTTTGCGCAAAGGCCTGACCGGTGAGCGGACGATCGATGCCTACGACCGGGAAGCAATCGACGAGGCCGTCCAACAGGCGGGCGCCCGCGCGCAGGCCGTGAGCGGCGGCGAGGACGAGGCGCCGGAGATGAGCGCTTCCCAGCTCGAAAAACTTGGAGTCGTCATGGTGGTGCAGTCCGGCCTGAACCAGCTGGAGTTTGATGCGGAGGAAGCGGACCTTGTATACTCCGGATTTATCGAAGGCGCCGGCGATGCGACGCCGGATGAGGCGATGCGCGAGAAAATGCCGGCGTTTCAGGAATTCCTGGAAGATCGTGCGCGGAAGGCGCAAGCCGCAAGGGAAGAGAAGAACGCGGGGGCGGCGGCGTCCAATATTGAAGCGGGCGAAGATTTTCTGGAGGAACTGAAGAAGGAAGAAGACGACTTGAAGTCAACCGAGTCCGGCCTCCACTACAAGATCGAGGAGCCCGGGGAGGGCGAGAAGCCTACGATGGATGACACGGTGCTGGTCCATTATAAAGGCACCCGGATCGACGGGTCGAAATTTGACAGCTCCCATGATCGCGGAGAGGCGGCGGAATTTCCGTTGAACGGTGTTGTTCCGGGCTTTGGCGAGGGCCTGACGAAGGTCGCCGAAGGTGGGAAAATCACGCTCTATATACCGAGCAAACTGGGCTATGGCAAAACCCCGCCTGCCGGCAGCCCGATTGAGCCAGGTGATTTGTTGATCTTCGAGTGCGAGCTGTTGGAGATCAAATGATGAATCGGCTGCGCCGCTTCATGGCGATTTCGACTTCGTCGAAATCGAGGGGGTAAAAAAACGGAGCGCGGACATTCCTGTCCGCGTTTTGGATTGCCGCGCAGTTGAGGATACGTGGGAAGAACTCAATTTTTAATAAGTCATTTTAGATTGCTGAAATGATTGACAAGTGCAACCGTTTTGGTTCCGTTCATTGTGTGAAATCCATCACCTTGAAAAATGTCCCCGACGGGCTTCATCGGGCTTACAGAGAGCGGGCACAGCGGCATGCGCGCAGTCTGAACCGTGAAATTTTGCAAACCTTGGAAATGGCCGCTTCCGAAGAGAGACCGGATGCCCGAGCGGCATTGGCAAGAGCTCGCCAAAGGGTCGCCCGGCAGGTGGCTCGAAGGCGGGCGGAGGAAAGCAGACAGCTGAGCACCGAGGACTACCTCGATGGGATACGAGAGGGCCGGGAATGATCGTTGTCGATGCCGAGTATGTGACTTTGGCGGCGGAGGAAAAAGTGGATCTGGTTACGACTGATCGGCGTATGGTCAAAAACCTTATGTCGGGCGGCTTTCAAAACGTTTTTTTGCTGGGATAAATTGTCCTATGAATCGGCGCAGCCGATTCACTACGATTTCGATGAAATCGAAATCGTAATCGTTCAAAAGCCTTGTTCCGGATTGCCGCCGAGCGGGGCGGCGGGACGGCTGCCGGGGTCCCGCAGGTCGGCGGAGAAGTTTTTGTGCAATTGCCAGCCCGCCCGGTATGGGGCGCCGTGTTTTTTGACCCATTCGGTAATACCGTCGAGGATCGCCGGAGTGTCCCGCAGCGACCATTCGGGATGCAGCCAGATGCTTGCTTGTGTTGTTGCTGTATCGAGCCCGCCCGCACTCAGGATGTCCCGGTATTCTTCGATCGCGTCCGTTTCATCCACGATTATTTTAAATTCGTCCGACCGGGCGATGTTTTCCGCTAAGGGAAGGCGCCAACGCTTCGGGCTCAGCGTCACCCAGTCGAAATCCCCGTGTATGGGAAAGGCGCCGCTTGTTTCCAGATGCACCTTTAGATCGAGCGCATGCAATGCGTCTGTCAGCGGCCGGAGGTTGTGGATGGCGGGCTCCCCCCCGGTAACCACGATAAATTCCGCCCGGGTCCGGGCGGCTGCGGCAGCCAGCTCCACTTCCTCTCTGCGGGGAATTTGTGCCGGTGTATAGTCCGGGTGCCAGGTGCCTGCGGAGTCGCACCACGGACAATGGACGGGGCAGCCGAACGTCCGGATAAACCATGCCGCGCGCCCGGCGTGCGCGCCTTCCCCCTGGAAGGTGTAAAAGCTTTCGTGAACCGGGAGCATCGGAGGATCAGGTGTCGGGCCGGTAGGTGGCGCTGTTTCTGGAGTCCTCCTCAACCTCTACGGTCAGGATCCATACCCGTCCTTCGTTTTTTTCGCGCACCATTGCATCGAATATCCCGTACAAGTGTCGGGCAATCCCTTCGCAGGAACAATCGGGCAGGACGTAGGGCTTGAAAAGTTTCGGGTTTTGGGCCAGCAGAGCGTCTTTTTCGGGGTCGTTTGTATTGAAGAGACAGGCATGGTCGAGGTGTGTATCGATCCATTCCTTCAGGTAGCGCAGACGTCCGAAGTCCACGACAAATCCGTTGGCATCCGTCTCGCGGCAGCCGAAGGTCAGGGAAATGGTCCAGTTGTGTCCGTGCACCAGCGCGCAATGCCCGTCGTGCAGGTGCTGGCGGTGCGCGAAGGGAATGTCGCGGTAGGTTTTTTTACAGGTGAGCATGATTTTTCTTCTTCTCTTCCTCCCCGGCATACGCGGTTGGGTCGGGGACACCGGCGAGTTGAAAGGCTTCGCGCCGTTCGACGCAAGTGCCGCAGCGGCCGCAATGCGTCCGGCCGCCCTTGTAGCACGACCAGGCGCGCTCGAACGGAACGCCGAGTTCGTGTCCGCGCCGGACAATGTCGGATTTGGTCCAATCCACGAAGGGGCGGATCAGTTTGACCGTATGCCAGTCGGCCAGGCGGATGGCTTGGTCCATCGCATCGGCAAATTCCCGGCGACAGTCGGGATAGATCGCGTGATCCCCGCTGTGGGCGGCGTAGGCCACGCTATCGGCTTTGATTGCAATGGCCCGGGCGGCGGCAAGGGCAAGGAACAACATGTTGCGGTTGGGCACCACGGTGCGTTTCATGCTGGCCTCGGTGTAATGACCTTCCGGGACATCGGCGGCTGAGGATGTCAGGCAGTTGTCGCCCAGCAGCGGGGCAAGCGTTGACAAGTCGGCGACCTGGCGGGGAACCCCAAGCTCGATGCAAAGTTCGCGCGCCGCTTCAAGTTCGCGACTGTGGCGCTGGCCGTAGTTCACGGACAAGGCATGCACGCAGACGTCCGTGGCGCGAAGGTGGTAGAGGAGGACGGTGGAATCGAGTCCGCCGGAATAAATTAATACGGTCTTCATGAATTCAGTGATTGCCGGTTGGCTCGGCGCCCTGGGAATTCAATATGCACAAGCAGGGCGTTGATGAGAGATTGGCCGGTAAGGTAGGCGCCTTCCCGGCGGTGTGCAAGCGGAAAAATTTTGCGCCTTGCGCAAAATGGCTCCCCTCGCTTCGCGAGTGAGGCGGGGGCGATCCGCCGATTAGTGTAGCGGGAGCTTCCAGCTCGCGACTCTCACGCTGCGAGCCGGACAAGAATCGGGAGCAGGATGCTCCCGCTGCTTTTTTCCCGCAACCGTTCAATTTCGTGCCGGCTATAAAAAAGAATCAGAAATCAGCAATCTTTCCATACGAGCCATGCTTGACAAGCTTGTCGAGTGCGCTAGATTTTCCGTTTCCCATCTTAACTTAGCAATGCTAGAAAGCGGGCCCGTCTCGCTTTTTTTATTTTCAGTCACTAATGAGCCACGAAATACTTTCAATCCTGGAATACATGGAGAAGGAAAAAGGGATCAGTCGTGAAGACATGATCGCTGCCATCTCCAGCGCCATTGCCAGCGCCGCCCAAAGAGGGTCCGGTTCTGTGCAGGATATACGCGTGGAGATCAATCCGAAGACAGGAGCGTTGAAAGCCTGGACGGTGCTCAATGTGGTGGATTCAGTGAGTGATCCCGCTACTGAAATTCACGTGGAGCATGCCCGCGGCATCAGGCCGGACGCGCAAGTGGGAGAAACCGTGCAAAAGGAAGTGGATCCCGCGTTTCTGGGGCGTATCGCAGCGCAAACCGCGCGTCAGGCGATCATGCAACGGATCCGGCAGTTTGAAAAAGACCGGATATACGATGATTTCAAGGGGACCGTGGGTGATATTGTTACAGGGACGGTGCGCCGCCGCGAGCGGGGCGACCTGCTCGTTGACCTCGGCAAGGCGGAAGCCATTCTTCCTCCCAGGGAACGCGTGCCGGGCGAGGATTATTCGCCGGGTGAAAGCATTCGCTGCCTGTTGCTCCGGATCGAGCAGACCGCGCGCGGCCCGGACATTATACTTTCGCGGGCGAACATTAATTTTGTCAGGCGTCTGTTTGAAGTGGAGGTGACCGAGATAGCGGATGGCACAGTGACAATTGAGGCGATGTCGCGGGAGCCGGGGTACCGGACAAAAATGGCCGTGAACAGCTCGGACCCGAAAGTCGACCCTGTGGGCGCTTGTGTCGGCGCCCGAGGCGCGCGCGTTAAAACCATTGTCCGTGAATTGGGTGGCGAAAAAATCGACATCATCCGGTACTCATCGGATCCGGTGCGCTTGTTGGAGGAGGCGCTCAAACCGGCGGTTCCGAAAAACGTTCAAGTCAATGAGGCGGAGCGGAGGATTCACTTTCAAGTTGCCGAGGACGATCTTTCCATTGCTATTGGGAGGCGGGGCTACAACGCGAAATTGACCTCCCGCCTGCTTGGCTGGAAGCTCGACATCGCCAAGGAACAGAAGGAAGCCGTCGGTTTCGACGAGAAGGTCGCCAAAGCGGTCCAGGGCATCAATATGATCCCCGGAATCGAGCCGGAAATCGCCGAACGACTCGTTACCATCGGCTTGGTCAGCCCGGAGGTGTTTGAAGACGTGTCCCTCGAAGATTTGATGGACGGCGGATTTACGGAAGAAGAAGCCAACGACGTACTGGCTAAAGTCAAAAATTATTTGGAGCAAAACACATAGCTTTGAACCGCGGTTCCGGTGACGTGCCGGCGCCGCTTTTCCAAACGCAAAAACTCATCTATGAGTGTTCGTATACATCAACTTTCAAAACAAATCGGAATTCAAAACAAGGAACTCATCGAGCTCCTTCGGGAACGTGGTTTTGAAATAAAGAGTGCCGCCAGCACGGTCGACAATATTTCCGCCGAATCCATTGTGGAAGAGTTCGCTGCGAAGGCGAAAGCGGAACAGGATGGGGAACAACCGGCTACAGGAGAAGGAGCGCCCGAAGGCGGGCGGCCCGAGGAAGAAAAAGAAGCGCCCGGGGAACAGGCGGCGGGAGCGGGTGAAACGAAAGCCGAGGCTCTTCCGCCCAAAAAGCGATCGGGTTTGCCCAAGGGGGCCGTGGTAAAAAGTTCCGAGGATATTGAGCGGGAGCGCGAAGCGAAGGCAGAGGCCGCTCGTCCAAAACCGCCGCCGGCCAAGAAAGCGCCACCGCCCGCCAACAAGGCGCCGGCGCCCCCGCCGCCGCCGAAAACACCTTCATCAGGGCCGCAACCGCCCCCACCGCCGCCGCCCTCGCCGCCCTCGCCTCCACCGCCGCCCTCGCCTGCTGCGCCCCCGCCCCCGCCACGTCCCTCCTCCGGAGGAGGGCCTCCGAAGCCTCCAAAGCCGGAAGCGGACAAGCCGGACACGGCGGCGGGCGAAGAAGGAGGGGAAGCGGCAGCCCCGGACGAATCCGCGAAGCCGGTCGCTGAGCGGAAGCTTTTGCATGTAAAGCCACCGATCGTGGTGCGGGATTTCGCGATCCAGCTCGGCTTGAAGCCGTTCAAACTGATTTCCGAGCTCATGGAACTGGGCATTTTCGCGGCAATGAACCAGACGATTGAGCAGTCGGTCGCTGCAACCGTTGCGGAGCGGCATGGGTTTACGCTTGAAATTCACCACCGGGGTGAAACCCAGGCGGACCGGGATGCGGCGAAAGCGAAAAAGGAACAGCCCGCGGAGGACGATCCGAGCCTGCTCGAAACGCGCCCGCCTGTGGTCTGTATTCTCGGGCACGTGGATCACGGCAAAACCACCTTGCTCGACACGATACGGAAAACGAATGTTGTCGGAGGCGAAGCCGGGAGCATCACCCAGCATATCGGCGCATACCAGGTCGCGCACAACGACCGTAAGATTACATTCATTGATACCCCGGGCCATGCCGCGTTTTCTCTCATGCGGGAGCGGGGGGCCAACGTCACGGACATTGCGGTGCTGGTGATCGCCGCGGACGACGGCTTCAAGCCGCAAACGGACGAAGCTCTGCGTTTTGCACGGGAGGCGAACAATGCGATCGTTGTTGCGATTAATAAAACGGATGCCAAGGGCGCCGACGTAAACCGGGTGAAGCTCCAGATGCAGGAAAAAGGGATACCGCCGGAGGATCTTGGGGGTGAGACCGTCACTGTTGAAGTCTCTGCGCTGAAAGGAACAAACCTGGAAGAGTTGTTGGAAATGATTTTGCTTCAGGCGGACGTGCTCGAATTGAAGGCCAATCCGAAGGTTGCCCCCGTCGGCACGATTATTGAAACGTGCATTGAACAGGGTCGCGGCCCTACGGCGAGCGTTATTGTGGAGCGGGGGATCCTGAAGAAGGGGGACGTGTTGGTCTGTGGCGGGGCTTACTGCAGGGTTCGGACGATGCTTGATGCCGAGGGGCGGGCGCGCGCCGAGGCCCCGCCGGCTACGCCGGTGCAGGTGGTTGGTTGGACCGGTATTCCCGAAGCGGGCATGCGCTTCACCACGGAAAAGAATGAAAGGGCTGCCAAGCGGGCGACCGAAGAAGTCGTTCGTCGGCAAAAGCTGGAGGCGGTTGCGACAACCGTGTCGGAAGAACGGGAGAAGGGCGCTGCGACAGTGGAAGATCTGTTTGCCGCCATCGAAAACCAGCGGAAGAAATTCCTCCGGGTGATTGTGAAAGCCGATGTCCATGGCGCCGCCGAGGCGCTGGTGCGAAACTTAAAGGAAATTAAAAGCGATAAGGTGGATCTCGAGATTCTGGACAAGGGGGTCGGCAATATTACGAAAAACGACATTTCCATGGCCAGCGCGAGCGGGGCCGCGATTGTCGGTTTCAATGTGAAGCTTGAAACCGGGGTGCAGAGCGAGGCCAAGCACCACGACGTCCGTATTATCCGGCACGAAATCATATACGAGCTGATGGATCAGGTGGAAGCTGCCATGGCCGATCTGCTCGAGCCCGAAGTGCGCGAAAAGAAAGTCGGCGCAGCGGAAGTTCGACAAGTCTTCTCTGTTGGCAAGGGGCGCAACGTCGCCGGTTGCATGGTGACCCAGGGCACGCTCAACCGCGGACGGAAGGCGCGCCTCCTGCGTGGCGGTGAATTGATTCATGAAGGCGTGATTCGCAACCTTAAACGCTTCAAGGAGGATGCGAAAGAGGTGCGCGCCGGTTTTGAGTGCGGGGTCAACCTGGACAAATACGACGCCTACGAAGAGGGCGATATTATCGAGTGTTTCGAAACCGAGCAAATTCCGCCATCGTTGCGTTGATTCCTGAACCGCCCGTATTCCGGCGGGCAAAACCATTGCAGCCATGTCAAAACGAATCATTCGGGTAAACGAGTTGCTGCGCCGCGAGATCAGCGAGCAGCTCCACAGCCGTTACCGTTCCGCATCCGTTGCGATCACGATCAGCGAAGTGGAGACCTCGCCCGACTTGCGTCAGGCCCGTGTGTTCTACTCCGTTGTCGGAGGGGAGGGCGCCGTTGCCGAAGCCGGCGCTCTGTTTGACCGGATAGGAAAGGAATTGGGGCACAGAGTGAGCCGGCGCGTGGTCCTGAAATATTTCCCCCGTCTGGAATTCGTTCATGACCGCTCGCTTGAGCGGGGCGCCCGGATTGTGGAAATCCTGGAAGAACTCGAAAATGAAGAACAATAGCCCCGAATTTTTTCCGGAGGAAGCACAGGCCTTTGCACGCGCTCTGGACGGATTGAAGAACAAGCCGGTTGCCGTGCTCGGACACCTCCGGCCGGACGGCGATTGTATCGGGTCTATCGTAGCTCTGGCGCGCGTGCTTCGCGAGCGGGGCATTGAAGCTGTCGGCGTGTGCAATGACGCGACTCCGGCAAATCTTGCTTCTTTCATCGGGGACACGCCCTTTATGCGGGCGCAGTCCTTTGAGCCGGAGGGGCATCTTGCGGTTGCCGTGGACTGTTCCGACTTCAGGCGTGTGGGTGATCGCTTGAATGAATTGTTTCCGGTCCCGGCCCTGAATGTGGACCACCATATTTCGAACGAGTTGTATGCGTCCGAGAACATTGTCGTATCCAATGCATCCGCCACTGCGGAAATTCTCGCCGGCATGCTGCTGGATCTCGGGCATTCGATTGATCCGGTGGCAGCGCAGGCGCTTTATGTCGGCATTGCAACGGATACGGGGCAATTCCGTTTCCCCTCGACCACCCCAAAGACCTTTGAAATCACACGCCTGCTCTGTGAGCACGGGGCTCGTCCTGCGGCTGCGGCACTGGAACTCTATGAACGCGAAAGCTTTTCCAGGATCAAACTCCTGCAGGCATTTCTCGCTTCCCTGCAACTCGAATTCGACAACCGTGTATGTGTGGGTTTTTTGGAAGACGACATTTTTCAACAAACGGGCGCCGGCGTCGATGATGGGGAGGGGCTGGTCGACTACGCGCGTTCCATTGACGGGGTTGACATTGGTATAATGATCGAAGAGCGGGAGGGAGCGATCAAGGCCAGCCTGCGGGCGAAGGACCCCTTCTACCGGGTCGACCGGATAGCCCGCGAATTCAAAGGCGGCGGTCATGCCTGCGCCGCCGGTTTAAATATTGAACCGGGAACAATCAGGGAATTTTATCCTGAACTCATGTCCGTTCTCGGCAAGCATCTCGACGCGCTCGGCGTCAAGGAAACAAGTTAATCATGTCTGAATCCAAAAACAACGACCCTGAAGGCATACTTCTGGTGGACAAGCCGTCCGGGCTCACATCGCACGATGTAGTGGATCGAATGCGGCGCGTGTTCCGAATCAAGCGTATCGGACATGCCGGTACGCTTGATCCGATGGCCACGGGCCTGCTCGTTATTCTGGTCGGGCGCGCCACCAAGACCTCCCAGTATTTGATGAGCCTGGACAAAGAGTACATCGGCAAGCTCACGCTTGGGGTGTCAACCGATTCGCAGGACGCGGACGGCGAGGTTGTCGCCGAGCAGCCGGTCCCGGAGCTGGACGAGGCGACCGTACGCGAACACATGGAGGCATTCCTCGGCGACCAGTACCAGATGCCCCCCATGTTCTCCGCGAAAAAGGTCAATGGCCAGCCGCTCTACAAGATGGCCCGAAAAGGGAAAACCGTGGAGCGTGAGCCGCGTGTGATCCGGATTCACCGCTTCGAACCGCGTGAATTGGATCCACCGTATATATCTTTTTTGGTCCACAGCAGCAAAGGGGCGTATATTCGCACGCTCGCCCACGACCTTGGCGAGCGGATTGGATGCGGCGCTCACTTGTCGGAGCTGCGGCGGAGCGGGATCGGGACGTTTCGCGTGGAAAAGGCGGAAACTTTGGAAGCGATTGAACAAATGACCCCTTCGCGCTTGCGTCATCGGTTGATTCCCGTGTATCAGGCCGTCCCGAGCCACGTGTTGTAATATACGCCGCGTTATGAAATCCACCCGGAAACCTGCGAACCCGCCCGCAAGTGTCGAGCGCTTCGATCAGCTTTCCGAAATACAGGGGGAGCTGCATCTTGCGATCGGGGTCTTCGACGGCGTGCACCTCGGGCACAAAGCGGTTATTGAAATGGCCCTTTTCGGCGCCCGACGTTCGAATGGCGTAAGCGCAGTGCTCACCTTTGATCCGCACCCGAGCCGACTCTTTCATCCGGATGATCCCACGCGCTTGATCATGGATATCGAGACCAAGACACGCGTGCTTCATGAAACGGGGGTGGACCTGGTGGTGCGGAAGCAATTTGACCATGATTTTGCGGCGATTCCCGCTGAATCCTTCCTCGCCTATCTGAAAAACGAACTTCCCAGGCTTGCCGCGATTTATGTGGGGGAAAACTTCCGTTTCGGGAAGAAACGGGCCGGTGATGTAAAAACACTCATTCGTTCGGGCCGTGAACTTGGTATTTCCGTTTTCAGCGTTGACCGAATTCGGCACAACGGCGAGCCCATCAGCAGCACGCGCATCCGGGAGGCATTACAGGAAGGGGCAATAAACACGGCGAATGATTTGCTCGGGTACAATTACCGCGCGTGCGGAACCGTTGTCGAGGGAGCCCGGCTTGGAAGAACGATTGGATTTCCCACCCTTAATATTCCATGGGTTCCGGAGTGCGCGCCCCGTTTTGGCGTCTACTATGTGCTTTTCCGTCCGGAAGGGGCGGAAAAGTGGCAGCCCGGCGTCGCGAATTACGGGGTGAAACCGACGGTGAAGGAGCAGGGGGCTGACGCACCCCTGCTCGAAGTGCACGCCCTCGAAAGCACAAACGCCGGATCCGGCGATTGGGTCGATGTGCAGTTGCTGCGCTTCCTGCGCGGGGAACAGCAATTTGACTCGCTCGAAGCGCTGAAAGCGCAAATCACGAAAGACCGGGAGGTCGCCCGGAAACTTGCGGAAGATGGCTGAACGAATCATCGAGTGCGCCGTGCCGGACGGGATAACTCCGACCCGAGCGGACAAACTCTTTGCCGCCGCGTGCGGCTCGGTCAGTCGCGCGCGACTGCAACAGGCTTTTTCGGAAGGGCAAGTGACTTTCGAGGGCCAGGTTATTGAGCAGAGCCGGAAAATCGCCACGCCCGGGATCCTGCGGGCCGTATTGAACGACCCGGACCCGGAGGACGGGCCGTCACCGGCCGACATACCGCTTGCCATTGTGCACGAGGACGATGCATTGCTGGTGGTCGACAAGCCGCCCGGAATGGTGACCCATCCGGGTAGCGGGACGGGGGAAGATACCTTGGTCCATGCGCTCCTGCATCACTGCGGGGACCGGTTGAGCCCGGTGGGCGCTCCGGACCGGCCGGGGATCGTGCATCGCCTGGACAAGGAAACATCGGGGCTGATCGTCGTGGCAAAGACCGAGCAGGCGCACCATCATCTGGCGAAGGCATTTGGCGACGGCTCCACTTACAAACGTTATCTTGCGCTTGTTTCCGGCGTGCCCGGGGAACTGTCCGGCACATGCCGGGGAGCGATCGCCCGCCACCCCGTGCACCGGACGCGGATGGCGGTTGTTCCTTCCGGGCGGAGCGCGCGCACCGACTGGACGATGGAACGTTCATTTGGTGGGCGCGCCGCCTTGCTCAGCTGTATTCTGCACAGTGGTCGGACCCATCAAATCCGCGTCCACCTCAGTGCGCTGGGGCATCCGGTGCTGGGTGACACGACTTATGGGTTCAGGCCCAACCGTTTGCCGGGCATCGAGGCGCCCCGCGTCCTCCTGCACGCGGCTGAATTACGCGTTCCGCATCCCGACGGGGGCATGCTGGAGTTGGAGGCGCCGCTCCCCGAGGACATGCAGGCGGCGCTGAATTCATTATTAACCGGCTGCGCCGGTTAATGGCGATTTCGTAACCGAAATCGACCGCAGGGATCGCTAGAGTTTGATCACGTAAACATGGCGCCCGATCGCTTCCACGGCTTCGATACAGACCCATCGGATTTCGAAGGCCGGACCCCATGAATCGCTGATTGCTATTTCCTCGGTTGTTTTGTTGTAGCCGATGATCATGGAGATGTGGCCTCTCATCCGGTCTTTCTTAAGATCGTCGGCGGTATCGCGGAAGTCTTCCAGTTTTTCGCGATAATCATCGAAAGAGGCGGCCCTTTTGCGCGCGGTGGTTTGTTTGTTGGCCAACTCGTTGAAGTCCTCGGTGGAAAAGTGCTGCCAGAGAATGGGCATGCCTTTGTCGATGTAGCGCGAGACATTGCGTATCGCCATTTGGAAATTCTTGCGCTTCAAGTTCCGACCGTAGCGTCCGATATCCCGGTCGACGCCATCGATGAAATCCTCCATGATGGCGCCCTCCGCACCGGACTGGCCCGACATGGCGAGAAGATACATGTCGGCCGGAATATTCATGTAACGCAGGCAGCGTTCGAACGTGGCGGGCACGCAGTAGCCTTTCGGGCCTTGGTCTACCATGGGTATGTTTTTGATGACAACATCGCCGTTTTCCCGCGGTGCTACATTCTTTTCAAGCCGCGCGGCCAGCGTCTTTCTTCGAAGTTTGTCGGCCCGGCCTTTAGCGTCGGCATCCTCCGATGTCATGATGAGCAGAGAGAGGTATTCGTCGTCCATTTCGGACAGGATGAAGGCGTGGTCGTTCCAATCCCAGCGCGAGACGCGGCGATAAGTGGAGCCCTCGCCGAAAGATTGCCGGTCATGTTCGCCGAGCAGTTCATTGAGGGCGCTTTCGATGGCTTCGGCGTCCTTCTCAATTTGTGCTTCGAGAGCATCGCCGCCATCCTCGCGGGGCGGGAAGTCCCCTTTGTTCGCGAAAACGAGAGAGAGCCGGTTGGACCGACCTTTCTCCGCGTAGAGCGCGGCGGAAAAGGGTCTTGCCCCGAGGAATTTGTAGTTATTATCCGGGTACGATCGATAACTGGAGAGGGTTTCCGTTTTCGACTCAAGAGGCCATTCCAAACGTCGGGCTACTTTATCGGAGGGATCATCCCAGAGATTTGCGTCGATGAACAGATCCCGTCCGATCGTCTCGTTGATGGCCTCGAAGGAAACCTCGGATTTTTCTTCGTTCGAGTCACGGGATGTGCGCCATTTCTCTATGAAGGCCTGGTCCTCTTCGCTAAATTTTCCGATGTCGACCTTAAACCGCCTGCCGCTTGCACGTTCGATCCGTACGCTGTCTTCCGATGCCGATAGGATTCGGGCTTCGATTTCCCGCCCATCGGCGCTCGTTAAAGTCCGGTAATCTGAAGCTAAAGCGGCTAGCGGGACGAACATCCATACTATGAATTGTGAGAACAAGCGCATGGCTGTGGTGTTTAAATAGTATGAACGAGTCGATGCAGGAAATGTTCCAGTTGGGCAAGCCGGGTTAGGACATGGAAGAAAATAAGCGTGGCGATAGGACGCCGGAATTTTGGTCGCCGGCTAGGCGCGACGATGGAGCATATGGTAATCCGTGACTGAGGAGCAACGCCGCCGTCGGGCAAAAGAACAAGTCGGATTGCTACAGTTATTTGCTGACAAGCCCTTACTCCGACTTGATGAGAATTTCCTTCGCTGACATTCCCTGCTTGATCATCGGGAGCACGTGCTCGGTGTAAGGGACCACGACTTCCAGAACATAGGGGCCGTCATAATCCAGCATTTCACGGATGGCATCACGCAGGTCTTCGCGCTTGACGACGCGGCGTGCCCGAACGCCGAAGCCTTCGCAAATTTTGACAAAATCCGGATACAGGCCCTCGATATTATCAGGGCCCCCGATATTGTCCTTGTCGCAAAGTATGGTTTGCCCGCGCACGCTTTCGTACAGCAGGTCTTCCCACTGGACCACCATGCCGAGGTGCTGGTTGTTCAGGATGATCGTCTTGGCATGAATTTTTTCGATGTGCGCGGTGGCCAATTCCTGAATGTTCATCATGAAGCAGCCGTCCCCGTCGACATTCACCACGGTTTTGTCAGGGTTTGCGACTTTTGCGCCGATGGCGGCGGGCAGGCCGAAACCCATCGTGCCCAAACCGAGCGAGCTGATATAGGCGCGTGGTTCACGGAACTTGAAGAATTGAGCCGCCCACATCTGGTGCTGGCCGACGCCGGTTGTCATAATCGCGTCGCCCTTCGTCTCTTCGTAGAGCGTCTCAATCGCTTCCTGCTGCGTGATGTGCCCGGTGTTGTCGTAACTGAAGGGGTATTCCTCCTTCCATTTGTTAATGGTGGCATACCACTCGCTCAGGTCGGGCTTTTTAAATCCTTTGGTTTCCGATAGTTCGCACAGGCGGTTCAGGGCGTATTTTATATCCGAATGGACGGGTTGATGGACGCGCTTGTTCTTGTTGTGTTCGGAAACATCAATGTCAATGTGGACGATCTCCGCGTCGGGCGCGAACTTATCGACTTTGCCTGTAATCCGATCATCAAAGCGGGCGCCCGTACAAATCAACAGGTCGCTGTCACAGACCGCCCAATTGCCGGCCACCGTGCCGTGCATGCCGAACCAGTAGAGGGATTGCGGGTGTTCGGCGTCGAATGCGCCGAGCCCCATGAGGGTGGAAGCCACCGGGATGCCCGTGATTTCGGCGAACTTCCTGAGTTCCTTGTGGGCGTCGCCGGAGATGATGCCGCCCCCAATATAAAGAACGGGGCGGGTGGAGCGCTCGATTCGTTCGAGCACTTCGAGCAGTTCCGGGTCGCCGGCCTTGGGCAGCGTGGCATCCCCTTTGTAGCCGGGGATATCGATGCTTGCCGGAAAGACGGGTTGGAAGACCTCTTGTTGCACGTCTTTCGGGACGTCGATGACGACCGGACCGGGGCGCCCGGTCCGGGCCAGGTGGAAGGCTTCCTTGATGACCCGGGGAAGATCCTCCTTTTTCAGGACGAGGTAACTGTGTTTAACAATCGGCAGGGTCATCCCGAAAAAGTCCGTCTCCTGGAAAGCCGCTTTCCCGATAAACTGCTGGTAAACCTGCCCTGTAATGGCAACGATCGGCACGCTGTCCATGAAAGCGTCCGCGATACAGGTGACAAGATTGGTGGCCCCCGGGCCGCTGGTTGCCATGCAAACGCCAACTTCGCCCGTGCTGCGGGCGTACCCGTGTGCCATGAAGCCGCCGCCTTGTTCGAAGCGCGGGAGGATGGTGCGGATCTTTTTGCTTTTGGTGAGCGCCTGATGCAGCTCCATGGAAGCCCCGCCCGGATAGGCGAATACCACGTCCACATTTTCCCGTTCGAGAGCGGCGACGAGGGCATCGGCGCCTTTCATTTCGGGGCCAATTTCGTCTTCTTGTGGTTTTGTGATTGCTTTATCGGTTTTCATAATGACGTGGTCTTTTGTTTTTCGTTCATCCTACATTCCGCAGTTGAACCACTGATTAACACTGATAAACACTGATCATTAACGACTTATGGATATTGGGA
>JBKGYB010000015.1:0-17650 GCA_046546295.1 Opitutales bacterium
CAACACGTGGAAACTCTCCTACAGATGAAAACCACTTCGCCAACTCCACTGCGTGATCGCTCAGAGGAGCCCTGTGCGGGAATACCGCACGCAGGGATCCGCGAGGGGGCCGTCCGGCAACGGGCGGTCCTACCTTAATGGCACAATTTTTTTTGGGGGGGCATCTCGCAAGCACGCCACGTTGCGTGCGGCTTATAGCAAACGTCCGTTTTAGCCTCTATAAAAACCTTACGGGGACGTTTGCTGAAGCAGCACGCTACTTCGCGCAAGCGGCCCATTGGTAGCGCGACGCTTATAGCAAGCGTCTTCGCGCGCAGCGCTCGGCGACGCCCCGCATCCGTCGTTTGCCGCACGCTACGAAAGAAAACCTGTTACAGGCTCCTAGCTCACCACCGTCGAGAGCTCAAAGATCGGCAGGAACATGGCCATGACGATGCCACCGATGACAACGCCAAGGAAGGTAATGAGCAAGGGCTCCATCAGAGAGGTGAGGGCTTCGACCAGCACTTTGACCTCTTCGTCGTAGAAATCCGCCACCTTTACCATCATGCCGTCGATGTTGCCGGTCCGTTCACCCGCCCGGGCCATATGCTTGATCATGGGCGGGAAATACGGGTCGGAGGCTATGACGTCCGAAACCTGACCGCCTTGACTGATCTGACGTGAAATTTCCTTACAGGCGGATTCAATGAATACATTGTCCGAAGAGTTGGATACAATTTCCAGGGTATTCAGAATGGGCACGCCGGATCGCATGAGGATGGCGTAAGTGCGGCAGAAACGGGAGAGGTTGATCTTGCGCGTCAGGTCGCCGACGACCGGTATTTTAAGAGCCAGGCTGTCTTTGATGCCGCGGCCCCGGGGTGTTTTTACGAAACGCCGCAAAAGCCAGACGATCCCGATGACGCCCATGATGATGAAAATGATGTAGCGCTTCAGGAAATCGCTTAATCCGATGAGGAATTTTGTGGGGGTCGGAAGTTCTGCTCCAAAGTCCTTGAACATGTCCGAGAAGACCGGAATGACGAAAATAAGCAGTACATTGACCAGAATGATCGCAAGGGCGATGACGACGGTCGGGTAGGTCATTGCGCCTTTAACTTGTTTCTTGAGCTTGACGGACGCTTCGAAATAGGAGGAGGTCTTTTCGAGGATTTCGGGCAGGTTGCCGCTCGCCTCTCCGGCTTCGACCATGGATACAAAAAGATTGGGAAAGGCGTTCGGATAGTCCGAGCAGGCATCGGAAAATGTGCGTCCGGCTGAAACTTCACGACGGACATTGCGCAGAATGATTTGGAAGACCGGGTTTTCGGTTTGTTCTTCAAGCGCCTCAAGGCTGCTGACAAGAGGCAGACCCGCTTCAAGCATGGCGGCCAGCTGCTGGGTGAACACCGTCAGCTGCTCCATTTTGATCTTTTTTCGCTTCGCCTGCTTTTCGTAGGTCTTCTGCTTGGCCCGTCTTTGGTTTTCCAGAAAACCGCGCTTTTTACTGGCGGCGGGATTTAGCGTGGATGAATTACTTGTGACCATGGTTCGTAATTCAAGCTAGGGTGTTATTCCGTTTTGACAATAAGAAACGGCTTTCAAGGCATCGGCGGAAAAACGTTTATTATTTTTTTACCGCCTCGTGATCGAGAGAGTGTTCCCGGACGATCCATTCGCGGATCGGCCGCCCTTCCAAAAGGTGTTCCCGTATGATGCGTTGGCAGCGTTCGGGCGTGACGCCGCCATACCAAATGCCTTCCGGATAAACAACAAGCCATGGCCCGCCCACGCAGATCCTGAGGCAATCCGCCTTGGATCGCAGGGCGGTCAGGTTGAGCTCGCGGATGCCCTCTTTGAGGACCTGCCAGGTGGCCAACCCGTCTTCCCGCTTGCAGCAATCCGGGCCCGTGCAAAGGAATACATGTCGGGTGGCGGAATGAAGCCGTTGCTTCGCGAAGGCGCTGTTGATCCCGTCGCTCTGCTTGTTCTTGTCTGCCATGGGTGGATATCCCTCCTTTTATGTCGGGGACAATGTTCGATGGCTCTACTTCGGAACTCGTTGACCGGGGCCTCCGCCTCATTTTCAGGGGCAAGTTGGATCTCGTCTTTGGGGCCGGAGCAAAGACGGATTTTGTGCTTTAAGTTAACTCGATTCGCGTATGTTCCTGGAATTTGCTGCCTCCACCCGCAGCCAACGAAACATTCGCAGGCGCCCATCAGGGTCCTGGCGGCAAAGCTTGAGGCGGGCTCGCTTCTCTCCCCGGCGTATCTCGGCTTATCGGAGATGGGCGCTTTGGATGAGTATCGGCTGTTGCTGTTTGGAAAAGGCTTTATGCAGCTGTTTTTTTATTCTTCCGGCTTTGTCTTGCGCAGGCCGATGACGCGTTGGCCCTCTTGCCACTGGCCGCGTTTGCGCAGCAGTTCGACACGCTCGAAGCGTGTAAGCACTGTTCGGTTCTTCTTGCCGGAGCCGACGACGGCTCGAAAACTGTTGTGTTGGGACATAATTACCTCCTCTAAACTTGTGTAAACAGGCAATAAAAGCGTGCGGCCTGAAGAAATCAAGAGCAAATGCCAGGAATTTTTGCGAACTTTGCGCTCAGGAGTCAGAATACATTTCTGAATATCCCAACTTTGGCCCGCGCCTTGGACTGCCCTCTTGGCATCACTTTTTTAAGGGCTCTTCAGTTCTTTGAGGTCCGGATTTATCCTTGATCCTGCGATTGGCTCGTAAAAACATTATGGCGTGCCATTGCCTACGGATCAATCGTTCTTTCCAAGCCGTGATATTCACGACCGAACGGCATCCAGGAACGCTCTGATATTGTCGGCGGAGACACCGGGTGGCATACCGCCGCCACAGGAGAGAATCAGACGGGTTTTGTCTTCCAGAGAGGCGAGCGCCTCTTTTGCGACGGATCTGACCTCTGCGGGGGCGCCTTGCGCCAGCACATCGCGTGGGGGGATGTTTCCGAGCAAGGCCACCTTGTTGTCGGTCCACTCCTTCATCTCGGGCAGACTGTGTTCGAACGAGAAATTGAAAAGATTGATTCCAATGTCGGCAAGATAGGGCGCGCAATGCTTGCCCTCGGCGTCGTTGTGAAAGAATTTGACTTTGGCGTCGAATGCCTCGTATATGCGTTTCATATTCGGCGCCGCATGCGTTTGAAAGTCGTCCGGACCTATAAAGCCGCAGATATCGTCCAACAACAATACGCCTTCGATGGATGGGAATGCCTCTTTCTGGACCTTTATCCAATCCACAGTGAAGTCGGTCACTTTGCGCAAGAGTTCGGTGCATAATTCGGGCTGCATACTCATAGCCATTAAGAATTCTGTCGTGCCCATCAGGAAAGACGCAACGTTCAGCGGGCCGCGGGCGACAGCGAACTTGATCGCATGTCCCTCGTCTTCGATTGCGCCCTGATTCTTTTTGAGCCGCGCAAGCATTGCGGGACATAACCCGGCGGTGCGCGGATCGGGCACTTCCAGATCCTGGATCCGCTCGGCCTCCGTTATGACCTTCTCGGCAAAAGGGAAATCATCCTCGTACCAGATGCATTTCGCTCCGAAGGCGGCGGGTTCCGTACACATTCCGAATTCGGACCAAAAGCCGGGCAGAAATATCAGATCCGGGAATTTCCTAACAGCCTTAAGGTTAGCGTCAAGCCATTTCTGATCATTGTCGAAATACTCCTTGATCGTCATTCCCGCCCAGTTTGGCAGCCAGGGGCTGTCTATGATAAACCCGACTGGAAGAGGTTCGACCTGCTCGCCGACAATAACCTTCAATAATGTTTCCCATTGATTTGTTGTCATTTTACAAATTCCATTTTATAGTTCTCATCTTACATCCAAAATGCTCTACCCGACACGCTTTTAAAGTGCTCGGGAAATTCAATTTAATTTTATAAAACATCCGTAATATTGATTGGCGATGGATTTTCGACTTCGCAAGGTATAATTTATTATGCCGCCATGGAGCTGATAAAAACAATGCTTCCATAGCCTTTCACGCACATCCCTGGCGCAAGAGCACGGGGCAGGGCAAGGGCTCCGGCGACATGGGTTTTAAAAGGGTTTATGCAAGCGAAGCTTTACAAGGTGGCATTTTCGCGGCAGGCATGAGGAACTGTTTTGTAGGGGAAATATGATGTGTGGAGCGAAAGAAGCGGAGCCGGTGGTCTATTACGACCGCTACCGGCAATGCGAGGCGAAGGAGGCGATTTACGGCGAGCGCTTTTTGCGCTGGGCCTATGGCAACCCGCTCGGACGTCTGACGGTCGCGCTCGTCGTGAAGCGGCGGTGGTTTTCCCGCTGGTATGGCCGGCGAATGAATCGTCCGGCGAGCCGGCGTAAAATCGAGCCCTTTATCAGGGAGTACGGGGTGGACACGGAGGAATTTGCCGAGCCGGTGGAAAACTTTAAAACATTCAACGAATTTTTCTACCGGCGGTTAAAACCCGGCGCCCGACCGGTGGCGCCGGGAGAGAAAACGGCGGTTTTTCCGGCGGACGGCCGGCACTTGGCGATTCCCGACCTGAGCCTGGCGGAGGGGGTCTTTGTCAAGGGGCAATGCTTTGACCTCGCGGCGTTGTTGGACGGGGAAACGGAGGCTTTTGCGGGCGGGTCGGCCCTGATTTCACGACTTTGTCCGGTGGATTATCACCGCTATCATTTTCCGGTGTCCGGACGGGCCGGCTCCCCGCGTGCGGCGGGGGCGTCCCTGCGTTCGGTCAATCCCCTTGCGCTCAGGCGGCGGATTTCGATTTTGTGGGAAAACCGACGGATGATCACGGCAATTGACTCCGATGCGTTCGGCAAGGTGGCGGTGGTTGAGGTTGGAGCCACTTGTGTGGGCGGGCTGCATCCTACGTTTTCCCCGGGCAGAGTGGAAAAAGGAGATGAGAAAGGTTATTTTTCTTTTGGTGGCTCCTGCGTGGTGACAATTTTCCAGAGGGGAGCGATCTGTTTTGACGAGGACCTGGTCCAGCGCTCGGCGGAGGGACGGGAGGTCTATGCGAAGATGGGGGACCGGTGCGGGAGCGCTGTGGTTGAGGAATCCGGGTGATGGGAAAAACTTCCTGAAAAACTCACTTGCAACCGGGCGGGAATCGGAGCTTTCTTGGGCGCGAATGGAAGAAGGATATCAAGTGATAGCACGACGCTGGCGCCCGCGCCAGTTTGACCAATTGGTTGGGCAGGATCATATTGTCCGGACCCTGCGCAATGCGATCACATCGAAGCGGATCGCTCACGCCTACCTCTTTGTCGGGCCGCGGGGCACGGGAAAGACGAGCACGGCCCGTCTCTTTGCGAAAGCCCTGAATGCGGAAGGGGGCCCAAGCGTGGCGCCGGAAGAGGATTCCGAGGTCAGCCAGGCGATCATGACGGGCTCCTGTCTGGACGTGATTGAAATCGACGGGGCGTCGAACAACAGCGTGGATCAAGTGCGCAGCCTGCGCGAGGACTGCCAGTTCGCCCCTTCGCAATGCAGCTACAAGATTTATATTATTGACGAGGTGCACATGCTTTCGGCTGCGGCTTTTAATGCGCTCTTGAAGACGCTGGAAGAGCCTCCGCCCCATGTGAAGTTTTTCTTTGCGACGACCGAAGCGCAAAAGGTCCTGCCCACGATCGTTTCGCGCTGCCAGCGCTTTGAGTTTCGCCCGATTTCCGCGGCGGTGATTTCCGGGCAATTAAGCCGGATCGTTCAGGCGGAAGGCGTGGAGGTGGAAGACGGGGCTCTCGACTCGATCGCGCGCCTGGCGAATGGCGGCATGCGTGACGGCCAGTCTATACTCGACCAGATGATTTCGTTTTGCGGCACGCGTATCACGGAAGCCGATGTGCTCGACGTGTACGGGCTGGTGTCGCCCGAGCGGGTGGCTGAGGTGGCGCGCGCCATGGGCAGCCTGGATTATGCGGCAATCATTCGTGCGGTGGATGCTTTTGCGGAAGAGGGGCGCGATCTGTATCGCATACTTCTTGATTTGGAGGCGCATGCGCGGGAAGCGCTGCTCGATGCCATCCGGAACGGGGGGACAACCGGGAAGCTGGGGCCGTCACTTACCACGGAATCGATCATGCGGTTGCTGGACGCGCTGCATGCAGGCGAAACAAGCGTACAGCGCGGGCTTTCCGAAAAGGAAAACTTCGAGGTTCTTCTGTTGAAGGCGGCGGAGGCCTCGCGGTCACGTGCGATCGACAGCCTGATCAAGCAACTCGAGCGCGCCGGGGCGGGTGAGGATACCGAAAAAAAAAAGAGCTGAACAGAGCGGCCGATAATGCGGAGGAACACACCTCCGGGCCTTTGGCCTCGGAGGAGAAAAAAATATCCGTCGAGCCTGAGCCCGGGGCATTTCCCGGGAATCGAACGGAAGAAGAAGCCCCGGTTGTACCGGCTGAGGACGAACCCGATCCGGCGGTCGTCGAGCAAACCGGAGAACTTCACGTTCACGGATTCCAGGTTCGGGAAGAGCAGTCGGAATCCGGAGTGCGGGAGCATCAGGAAAAGTCGTCCGCTCCTTTAATGAAAAACGAAGAAGCGGCCAAGCGAATTGACGCAAGCGCGCTTGAAGCGCTGAAGACTCAATTCAACGGGTCCGTTTCGAATGTGCGGTCTGTTGACGCGGGGGATACATTCTTATAACAACGCTTCCTCATTCACGTATGGATTATTCCGGCAAGGCTTGTGTCCGGGGCAAAGGACGCCCGGTGTGGTTGCTGTTTTTATTAAGCGCAGCCGGAGTGTTTGGGCAAATGACCCCGAGCGCGCCGGTGGAAAACTTCCGTTTTCCGCGCTTTGGGGAGGATGGCTACACCGACTGGGTGCTTGAGGGTGGCAAGGGCGCCTACGAGAGTGAGGAACAGGTCGTGATTGAAGAGATGGAGCTTCGGGTGTACTCCGGCGATGCGCGGCGGGCGCGGGAATTGACCCTGCAAAGTCCGGAAGCGACGCTTCGGGTCAAGGAGAACCGCGGACATTCGGAGGCGCCCATCCGCATAAACGGGGGAAATTTCGGGATTCACGGAGAAGGCTGGAGCTGGGACGGCAATCAGAAGAAAATTCAGGTGCATCGCGCTGTGGAGGTCGAGTTCAGGGAGGCGATCGCCGACGCCTTCCGGCCCGGTGCAAGCGCGGGCGCGGGCGGGAAGAATCGGAAGACGGAGATAGAGAGTGAGGAACTCGTCCTTGAAACCACCGAGGAGAACCACCGCTTCCTGTTTCGCGGAGCGGTGAAGGCCGTTTCCCGGGAGATGGAGCTGGAGAGTGGCCTGATGATTGCGCTTGTGGAAGCGCCGGGGGATGAAAATGTGCCACGGGTCGAAGGGAGCGGTCTGGATGCGGTGCGCCGGGTGATTGCGCGCGAGGATGTAACGATCCGGGAAGCCGGCCGCACGATGACGGCGGACGAGGCGGATTTTGCGCCGCGGGAACAAACCGTCCACTTGTCGGGGACTCCTGAAATCATGCTTCCGTCCGCTTTCGTTGCGGGCGCAGAAATCCGCAGTCGGGAAGGCGAGCTTGTCGTGACGGGAAGCGAAAGCGCCGGGCGGGCCCGGATGATCCTTTCCAAAGCCGGAGGCCTCGGCATTCAGGGCGCGGAAGAACGAGGCTCGGATACCATCATTCTGGCGGATAATATAACAGTGAAGGAATTTGAAACCGAAAACCGCTTCTTTTTTGAGGGATCCGTTGATGTACAGTCCGGCGAATTGCAGTTGGCGGCCGATGCCATGCGGGTGGACACCGTGAACGCCCGAGCCGCCACGGGTTCCGGTTCATCCGAAAAGGAGGCTCTCGAAGTTGGCGAGCTCAAGCGGATGGTCGCTGAAGGCGGGGTCAAATTGAAGCGAGCCGACGGAACGGCCACCGGCGAAAAAATCGTTTTTTATCCGGACGAAGAGCGGGCGGAACTGACAGGCGATCCGCGGGTGGCAAATGAAACAGCTGTTGTAACCGGCGGGACGATGGAGTTTGAGGCGGACGTGGCCGAGGTTTACGGCGGGCCCGGAGAACGACGGGTAAAGGTTACGCTTCCCGTCTTGCCGGATATGGGGTATGCCGCCGCCGGCGACAGCTCGCCTGCACAGGATGCGGCCGGTGAAGGCGGGCGGGATACGGAGGCGCGGGATACGGTTGTGCGCAGTCGCCGTTTGCGGATGACCGGGTTGAAGGATGGCGCCAGGTTTTTTGAATTTTCGGAGGATGTTACGATTGACGCCACGAACCTGAATGCCGGGTCCGAGCGTATGGAAGTAACCGCCGAGGAGGTTGCGCCCTCTGCAAACCGGGGTGAAAGCGGTAAGAACCTCCGGGTTCAATTGGTCGAAGGCATCGGAAATGTGCGGATCGAGCAGGAAGGCCGGGTGGCCACCGCCGGGAAGGCGCGCCTTTATCCCGGAGATGGAAAAATGGTCCTCATTGACAAGGTGGTTGTGCAAGACGAACGGGGCAAGGTGTCCGGACACCGGGCGGTGCTCAACCAGGGGGAACGCCGGGTTCGCATGGAGGGCGGGGGAGAGGACGGCGAACGTCCCTCCATGACCCTTCCGGCCATGCCGGAGGAATAGTTGTGAAATTGACTCAGGTATTGGGTTGCCGTCAACGGGTTCGGGCCTTTTGCTGCGGGCATGGTTGATTCCACAGTGCCACCACGGATAGAAACTTACGAGCTTGTTCGGGACTTCGGAAAGCGTCGTGTTGTCAACAAGGTCAACATCAACGTTCAAGCCGGGGAGATTGTCGGGCTCCTTGGTCCGAACGGGGCGGGAAAAACGACCACCTTTTATATCATTGTTGGCTTGATTCAGGCGACTTCCGGCAAGGTTTTTTTGAACGACTACGACCTGACCCGGCTCCCCATGTACCGGCGCGCCCGGAGTGGCATCGGATATTTGCCACAAGAACCGTCTGTTTTCCGCAAGATGGATGTGGAGCGGAACATACGCGCCATTGCTGAAACACTGCCGCTAAAGAGGTCCGAGCGCACCGCCCGCGTCGAACAGCACCTCAACGAGTTGGGCCTCGAACACCTGGCGCGTCAGAAAGCCTATACCTTGAGCGGCGGGGAGCGCCGGCGCTTGGAAATTTCCCGCGCGCTTGTAACACAACCGAAATTCCTGCTGATGGACGAGCCGTTCAGCGGAGTGGATCCGATTTCCGTGAGCGAGGTGCAGAAAATCATCGTGCAGTTGAAAGAACGCGGCATCGGCGTGCTGGTGACCGATCACAATGTGCGGGAGACCCTTCGTATTGTGGACCGCGCGTATTTGCTGCATGAAGGAGCCGTGCTCTGCGAGGGTTCCAGCGATTTTCTGATCAATGACCCGCAGAGCCGGAAATTTTATCTCGGCGAGGATTTTAATCTATAAAAGAAGGAGACAAAACAGCATGGCACTACCCCGAAAAAACAAATCCAAGGTCATTGAGGCACTGCCCGTAAGCGAATTCTACGAATCCTTCAAGGACGCGCTGGAGCTCGAACTTGTAGCCGGAGAAAAAGGCCTGAACAAGACGATCCGCGAGCGCAGTCTGAACCGACCGGCGCTTGCCGTTGCCGGCTTCTTCAAATATTTTGCCAGCAAGCGCATTCAATTGTTCGGGGCGGGCGAGATGGGTTATTTGCGCGAGATGAACGAGGACGAGGAGCGCCGGGTCATAACGGAAATCCTCAAGCGGAATGTCCCGTGTCTGGTCATTTCACGCCACCTTGCCCCTTCAAAAACATTCCGCGAACTGGCCGATTCCTACAACACGCCTTTGATCCGTTCCCCTCTGAAGTCGAAAATCTTCACGACCGAGGCCACCCTCCTGTTGGAGGAAAAATTCGCTCCCCGCACCCATGTGCACGGCACCCTGCTTGACGTCAAAGGGATCGGTACGCTCATTTGCGGGGAAAGCGGCGTGGGCAAGAGCGAGTGCGCCCTTGCCCTGATCGAACGCGGCCACAGCCTTGTCGCGGATGATCTGACTTATGTGAAGCGCCTGAGCGATCGGGAAATCATGGGCACTTCATCCGAACTCAGCCGGGGGTATATGGAGTGCCGCGGCATAGGCATCATCAATATCGCCGAACTTTTCGGCGTGCGCGCCGTGCGTATGCAGAAACGCCTCGACCTTGTCATACATTTTGTCAACTGGGCGGCCGGCATGCATGAAGAACGCACCGGGCTGGAGGAGAATTCAATGGAGATCCTCGGCCTGGAAGTGCCCATTATGGAAATCCCCGTCCGCCCCGGCCGCGATATGGCCCGGCTTGTCGAGGTCGCTTCCATGGTTCGCGCCCTCCGGATCATGGGGCACGATTCAGGCGCCGCTGAATTCAACGAACGCTTGATCGCTCACATGACCCAGGCGGAAAATCCGGACGCCTGAAAATTTTTTTCCGTGCCAATTTCTTGCCGTGCATGAGATAACTGTTTTTAAAACAGCTAATAAAGCGCACGTTAAAAATGGGGAACTGGCCTGTTTCCAGCGCTTAACGAAACTGTCACGCAACCGTGACAAAACCGTAAAGAAAGTCATAAGAATTTATTCCGATCCGAATGTGAATAACATGTGCAGAAGTTGCCCTTGCCAAGCCCTTCGGCTTGCCGCTTTCTGGTGTTTTCTCACCGCAGGCGCGGTCTTTTTCCCCGCCTCGACCCATTGTTCTTTTGCCTCAAATACCAAAGTTTCGTGTTCAGCTTCTTTTATAAGTTGTTGAATATGAATACAAAAAACATTTAAAAGATTTTTCCATAGGCCGGGAGGCGGGAAAAATCCGGAAGCCAGCCTCCCGTTCATTGCCTTCGTCAAATACCAGGCGTCGGCAAGCAGTTTTTTTGCAACTCCGAATGTGAATAACCCCCCGAATTATAGATCTCCATGCCAGTTTCAACAGCCACCACACACACGCTCTGGCAGAGCGTCATTCAAGAACTGAAAAACCTCTATCCCAACGATGTTTATGAGATGTGGTTCAAGGACCTTAGCTGTGCTGAAGCAAGTTCCGGTAAAATCGTTCTTACCGCGCCGACGGAATTCAACGCCATCTGGATTGAAAACAACTTTCTGGATGTGATTACGCAAAAATTCCGCGCCTTGGCCGACGAGCCCGTAACAATCTCGGTCGAAGTGGCTGCCTCGGCTTCGAGCGGCGTGAGTGAAAACAACGAAATCAGCAAGAGCGCGGGCGGCGGAGGCGAAGCCAAGGCGTCGACTAACCGGACGCATGGGCGGTCCGAAAAGCGATCGGGAAAGAGCGGGGAAAGCACGCCTGCGCGCTCCCTTGCAACCCGCCGATCGATCCTCAATCCCCGCAACACTTTTTCCAACTTCGTTGTCGGCTCGACCAACCAACTGGCCCACGCCGCCTCGGTGGCGGTGGCCAATGCGCCCGGCCGGTCCTACAACCCCTTGTTTGTCTTCGGAGACAACGGGCTTGGGAAGACGCACTTGATGCATGCCGTGGCACACCAGATGCTGGCCAACAACCCGGAGGCCAAGATCGCCTATGTGTCGACCGAGAAATTCACCAACGAATTCATTCATGCGATCCGGGAAAGCAAACTCACGCAATTCCGCAAATACTACCGCAATGTTGACGTGTTGCTCGTTGACGACATTCACTTCCTATCCGGCAAGGAAAGCACGCAGGAGGAATTTTTCCATACGTTCAACGACCTCTTCGAGTCGGGCCGTCAGATCCTTCTCGCGAGCGACCGTCCGGTTAAAGAAATCGAACGCTTGGAAAACCGGCTTGTCACGCGATTCGAATGGGGCCTGGTAACGGACATTCAATCCCCGGACTTTGAGACACGGGTCGCGATCCTGCGGAAAAAAGCGGCCGCCATGGGGATCTCTCTTTCCGATGAAGTCATGCAGTTTCTGGCCGAACGGGTTTCCCGGAACATTCGGCAGATGGAGGGCGCGCTCACCCGCGTGGCGAGCTATGACACGTTGATTGACCGCAAGCCGGATCTCGACGCGGTGGAAGGTTTGCTCGGCGACCTGCTCCACGAGGAGGCGATGAACGCGGTGGGCATTGAGCAGATTCAGAAAAAAGTGGCGGAATACTATAAGATCGGCCTGACTGAGTTGCTCGGGCGCCGACGAACCGCGAAGATCGTATTCCCGCGCCAAGTGGCCATGCATATTTCCCGCCATTTGACGGACGAGCCGCTCAAAGTCATCGGCGGCGCCTTTGGCGGACGCGACCACGGCACCGTAATCCACGCTTGTCGGCAGGTGGAAAATATGATGGAGCAGGATGCTTCAGTAAAGCGGGGGGTTGACTATCTCCTCAAACAACTGTCAAAAAAACCTGCATAATTATGGCAACCGAGTTAACCGAATCCCAGAAATCCGCTCTTAAATCCTGGATTGAGTCCGGGGAGTCCCTCGCCGAGGCGCAGCGTCGCTTGCGTGATGAATTCGGCGTTACCATGACATACATGGATCTCCGCTTCCTCGTCGATGATTTGGGTGCGGAATTCGCCGATAAAGAACCCGAATCCGAAGACATCGCGGGCGAAGCGGACGCGGCGGATGCCGTTGAATCCGCTGCTGCGGGCGAAGCCGAAAGGGGAGGCAAGGCGGGCGCCGAAACTTCGGCCGAAGATCCTGAATTGGTCGACGACGGAGGCGGAGGACAGGTGAAGGTGGACGTGGATGCCATCATGCGCCCTGGAGCCGTGGTGAGTGGGAACGTCACATTCAGCGACGGTAAAACGCTTGGTTGGCAACTGACCAGTTCCGGTCAGCTCGGGCTGATTCCCGGCGACGACCCGGAGTACCGACCGAGTCCGGAAGACGTGCAGGCCTTCCAGGAGCAGCTTGAAAAGGTGCTTCGCGAAAAAGGGTATTAAAACAGCTGGAAATCAGGGCTCCTCGATCCAGACCAGGTCGCCTTCGTGCACGCGGTCGAAGAGCTCGGCGACATCCTTGTTGCGGAGTTCGACGCATCCTCCGCTGAAGGGTTCGCCGATTCGTGATTCATGGTTGGTGCCGTGGATGTAAATGTAGCGGGCATAGCTGTCGCAATTTGCGCCGGCATTGCGACCCGGTTCCAGTCCCCGGAGCCTGAGGATGCGCGTGGTGATGAGGTTGCCCGCCTGCTCATCTTCGGGGAACTCGTTGAAATGGCGGCCCGTATCGACCCGGCCCTTGAACGCCCGGCCAAGCGGCGCGCCGGCGCCAATCCGGTCGGCGATCGCGTGCAAGCCCGTTGGCGTGCCAAGGGAATCCTGTTTGCAGGAGCACGGGCGCCGGGAAGTGGATGCGGGGTAGCGCAGAATTTCCCGGTCATTCTCCAGAACTATCAATTCCTGCGTTGCGACTGCGACCACAAGATATAGCTTCGTCGGTGTAATTGACAAAGCGCCGCAATGCTGTTTCATCCGCGCCTTGGCCTCATCAAGATCCCATGACATATAAAATCGGCATACTCGGAGCAACCGGCGCGGTTGGTCAAGAAATCATTCGCCTGCTGCATGAGCGCGAATTCCCGATCGGGGAGCTGCGCTTGCTGGCGTCCGCGCGATCGGCCGGGAAAACGCACGGCTTTGGAGAGCAAACATGGAGGATCGAAGAAGCCACGTCCGAGAGTTTCGAGGATCTGGATTTTGCGATTTTCAGCGCAGGCGCTTCGCAGACCAAGCGTTTTGCCCAGGAAGCGGTCAAGCGGGGTTGTACGGTCATCGACAACAGTTCGGCCTACCGGATGGACGACAATGTGCCTCTTGTGATACCGGAAGTGAACCCCGACGCAGTCGCCGGGCATCGCGGGATCATCGCGAATCCCAACTGTTCTACGGCGGTTGCGCTGATGGGTTTGTATCCGCTCCACCGGGCCTTTGGGCTGAAAGGTTTCATCGCCTCGACCTACCAGGCCGTTTCAGGCAGCGGGGCCGAAGGCATTGTCGAACTCGGGCGCCAAAGTCGTGCCTGGGCGGAAGGCGCGCCGCTGGAGAAATCGGTCTATCCGCACCAAATCGCTTTCAACCTCCTGCCGCATGTGGACGACTTCCTTGAAGACGGCTACAGCAAGGAAGAAATGAAAATGACGAACGAGGGACGGAAGATCCTCGGACTTCCCGGGTTGCAGGTCACCTGTACTTGTGTGCGCGTCCCGGTATTCCGCGCGCATTCCGTTTCCGTGAGTGCGGCATTCGAGCGCCCCGTCTCTGTAAAAGCCGCGCGCGAGGCGATAGAAGGATTTGACGGGGCAATCCTCGTGGATGATCCCGCGAACGGGAAATACCCCATGCCGATCGATTTTTCCGAAGTTGTCCCCTGCGGAGTCGGGCGCATCCGCAAGGACGGCGTCCTTGCGAACGGACTCGCCTTGTGGGTAACCGGCGATCAGTTGTGGAAGGGCGCTGCGCTCAACGCGATCCAGATCGCCGAACTGCTCCATGCGCGAGGCGGATTCCAGGCGCCCCGTCCCTAATGTCCTGGAACACTAAAAAAACCGTAACGCCATAAACCACAAACAGCATGGGCACGAAAAATCTCGGGAACGATAAGACGAAAGAAGGCGGGGTGCCGGATCTTGAAGTTAAAGACGCGCAACTGATCTTCAATTCCGTATGGTCCACGCTGCGAAGTGAATTCGGTGATGAAAACCTGCGTTTTCCAAAGGAAATCTTCTGGTTGAACGGCGCGCCCGGCGCGGGGAAGGGGACGAACACGGATTTTATCATGAAATACAGGGATCTGACGGCTCCGCCCATTGTGGTAAGTTCCCTGTTGGAGAGTACGGAGGCGCGGAAAATGAAAGACGCCGGCATGTTGGTGGGAGACCGCGAGGTGATTGAAATTCTCCTTCGGAAGCTGCTTGATCCGGTCTACAAAACGGGGGCCGTTGTGGACGGGTTTCCCCGTACAAAAGTACAGGTGGAGTGCGTTAAGTTGCTCTACAGTAAACTGGTTGAATTGAGGGAAAAGTTTTACAATACCCCGTATTCGGAATATTTCAAAAAACCGCACTTCCACATCGTCGTTTTGTTTGTGGACGAGAAAGAGAGTGTCCGGCGGCAATTGAACCGGGGGCGCGAAGTGCGCGCTCACAATGAGAAAGTAAGGGAATCCGGCGTCGGGGAACTGCTCGACGAGCGCCCGACCGATCTTGATTACAATGCCGCGCTGAACCGCTACCGCACGTTTAAGGAGAAGACCTATGACGCGCTCAAAGAATTGCGGGAAATTTTCTTTTATCACTTCATCAATGCACACGGCACGATCGATGAGGTGCGCGAGCGAATTGACGAGGAGTTGCGGTACCAGGGCTCCCTTGAATTGGGAGAAGCCACATACGACCGTCTTTCGACGATACCGCTCGCGCACACTGTTTCGCTTCATGCCCGGCAGGAATTGGTGGACCGGCTGGATTCCTACGAAGAGCACCAGCCGGAGTTGTTTGCCCGGGTGATTCAGCTCGTTCAGGACGATTTTTTGCCGATCATCCAGCGACATGCCATATCAGGCAAGGCAGTGATCAATTCCGAGGATCCCACTTTCCACAACACCGAAGCGGTCGCCATGTTGATCGACATTTTCTCGGAACGGGGTTACCATGCCGTTGTGGATGAGTGCCGCGATGAAGTGCCCGAGTCCATTGACCCGGAGACCTACAAGATCAATACACGGATCAAGCGGATTTATCGCGTGCGGGTGATCTTCAAGGGTTCGGAAATCCGCCGGGGCCGTTAACCCGGGTTTCGAAATTACCGCTTGCCAGTACTAATAGCTCTGCTCCGTGAAAAATCACTTCAACCTAAAAAGATTAGTACAACCACTGCCGCTTGGCGACGAAGGCCTTTTATGACCAAATGTATGGCTCGTCTGTCTATCATCCTAGTAAAATGGAAACAAAAATTCATAAATGCAATGTTAATGGGAGAATTTTTGTTGGGTGCCCCGGCGATTTATGTGTATTTTAGAAGTAAAGCTTGGCACCTTTAAATTCATTCATGGCCTGATAAAATATAGCACGAATCGTTTTATTGACAAATCAAACGATTCGTGCGATAATTCCTCCATGAAATCATACAAGGCATCCTATTTCAAAGCCCACTTTGGCGCGGTCTTGGATCATGCGGGATTTGAACCGGTGCGGATCGAGCGTCGGGGACGGGAGCCGTCCGTCGTCATACCAGAGTCGAAGTATCGGGCCCTGAGAGGTCAAGCCTTGCCGGACGGGGAGCATCCCGATACAGCGCTCTCGCGTCTGCGGGAGCTGGCACTAGGTCCGGAGGCCGGCTTAGCCCAATCGGAGGCCGACCTGCGATCTGCTGCTATTATGCAGAAGCATTCCTGAAACGAGTGGACTATGCGGGCGCTGTTCGACACGAATATTCTTTTAGACATCGGACTTGCGCGAAAACCTTTCGCCGCCGCTGCCATTGCTTGCTTCACCGAAACAGTGCAGACTGGCGAACCTCCGCGTATCGCGCCGCACGCATTGGCGACTTTTTACTATATCGTTGCGCAGGCAAGGGACAGATCTCAGGCGGATACGAGCGTTTCCGACTTGCTCGCCACGGTTGAAGTCGTGGGTTTCGACCATGAAATGGCGCTGCGCAGCGTGGCATTGAGCTTCAAGGACTTTGAGGATGCCATGATCGCGGTGGCAGCGGAAGCCGCGGCAATGGATTGCATCGTGACCCGCAATGTGCGCGACTTTGATGCCTCGTCCGTGCCCGCGCTCAGCCCGGAAGCTTTCTTGAGGAAGTTGCGCGGCTTAATATAAGAGTCTGTCGGCAAAGCCCGACAGATTCCTAGAGCTTCCAGTGTCCGCCGCCAAAGCGCACCGGCTTCGCGCCCTTGTAAAATTTGGCTGCTTCCGCCGCCCAGCGGCAATAGCGATTGCGGGCTTCCATCGTGGGGGCGACCCGTGCCGGACTTTGCTCCGAATCGGATTGCCGCCATCCGGTCTTTTTCAGCTTTCGGAAGTGTTCGCGGTCCGTTTCAGTTAATCGAGCCATACCAATCCCTCATTTTCTGAAGTTCATCTTCGAGGTCAAACAAAGCAAGATAATCACCGAGCAACTCCCAGTCAATCGTTTGGCCTGCGTCCGCGGAGCTTTCCAAAATTTGACGAATGTCCGACCAATCGCGGCTCCGGCGTCGGGGATCATTCACTCCGGCCTGAACTTTTAATCCGATGATATCTTCTACTTGCGCTACTGGCAATGCGACTCCATCCGCCACCGCAATACGGCTGGCGCGATCAAGCATGCTGAGTGTCGGCCCTCGAAAAGCATGCAGTATATCAATTCGCCCGAGTTCCAAATCCTCTGAATTATAATGCGAAACATTTTCATTTCGGAACACCCGCTGGTATCCGGTCTTTTGGAAAATAGCGTCCGCTTTATCCAGATCCTGGAGCATCAATATGAAATCCAAGTCGATGGTTGAACGTTGCACGCCTCTAAGTGCCATCGCAAACCCGCCTATCAATGCGTAACGCACCTTGGCTACATCGAGCGCCCCGCAGACATCTCTTATGACGTTAAGAAAATTCATCACTTACAGTTTATTCGAGGGGACGTTGAAGGCCAATGTTTTTTGTAACTACTCAGGTCCAGTGCGGATTGAGGCTGAAACGGACGTTTGCTTAAGCTCGGAAATCTTGATCCGTCACCGTGTGAAAAGTTGAAATAAAATTTTTAAGAG
>JBKGYB010000016.1:0-17047 GCA_046546295.1 Opitutales bacterium
GTACGACGCTTTCATGATCCTCCGCCTTGGCATAAAGCTTGTATGCGTCATCCCCGGATTGAATTTGCAAGGTAGCGTTCTTTTTGTTCTCGAGCGCCGCCGCATTTTCCCTGTGGGCGTACGCACGGCGAATGAATGCGCTATCCACAAGCAGCAGGTTGGAATTTTGCAGTAGTGTATGCTGAAGCAGCGCGGACAGTACGGCGTGTCGAATGGGATCGACCGAAGCGTGTCTGGCGATGGCAAAGTGGTAGGGCTCGTCCAGCTCGGCAAAACGCCGGATCGCAAGCTCATCGTCGTGCAGGCCGAAGCGCTTCGGGATTATCGGGTTTGAAGCGGCTTCTTCAGTCTCTTCTTCCTCGGCCTCGCTTTCGGAATCCGCAACTTCTTCAGCGGAGGGCTTTTTTCCCGCGTCTTTGGATCCGTCCTCATTCTTTTCCTTAAAAAATGAGCTGGTATCCGGCAGCCGGTGGACGGAGCTGCCAATTAGGGTGAGTGTCTGCAGGTCAAGCGCCCGAACGGCAAAGAGGCCTTCCTCGCCGGCTTCCGGGACGATGAGTTCCACGGCCAGCAGGGCGGTATGCTTGTTTTCGTAGAGGTCCGCATTTTCAAAGTCAAACAGGAGCTCGTTTCCGGAATCTTCATCGGCGTTTCGCAATTCAAAGTTGTAGGCCGTGCTTATGGTGTAGCGGGTGGAATCGATTTTTACCAGTTTATTGTAGATCGTGGTCCGTATGTTGTCGGGCGCCTGATTTATGCCGTTCGGCGAGAGGATAAAAACACTTTCAAAAAGAATGTGTTCGTAGCCCGCTTCCCAGCAGGAGGAGAGTATGCTTTTGGCCGCGCTGTTCAGGGTTTCGGGGAAGTCGGCCTCAGGGACCTCGAAAGTGAAGCGCTCACGTCTTTCAATGAGGGCCTTCTTTGATCCCTCCTCGTAGCGTTTATCGGCTTTCTTTAACAGCTCAACCATTTTTCTTTGGCCTTCCCGGATCTTGGTTTCGCCTTCTTTTATCAAATTTTCCCCCTCTTTGCGGATTTTTGAAATATCCTGGTCCTGCTTTAATTTTGAGGGCTCCGACTCAGCGTAGTGTTTGCCCGTGCGAACGTCCGATTCGCCCGATTCCACTTTTTCCCTGGCTCTCCTGAATTCGCGTCGCTCATCGTGTTTCATATGGTTCCACAATTCGCGCTCTCGATCCAGAATGCTTGTATCAAGCGTGTCCTCTGAATCGCCCTGCCCGGAATTTTGCCCAAACATTTCCGTAGCCGGTGCGGTGAAGGCGAGTATGGCGGCAATGAGGAGTGAGGGTATGCGGAGGCAGGGGGGTATGGACATGGGGAGGGGATAATTAAGGTGAGTCATATTGAATTATTTGCCGAAGATAACATCATGCTTTGGTTTGCGGGTCTTGCAATCAAGTACAGCTAAAGATTGCTCTATTTCGTACATTTGCCAAGAAAATTCATTCGAAAGCTTGGGATGGATGCGAACCATTAGATTGACAACAAAGGCAAAACAGGGAGTATGCCGGCATGGATTTTAACAAGGACTTGACATTAGTGCGCGATGTGAAAGCGACGCTTATTCCGGCGGGCGATGATGTTCAGCTGCCGGAGGGTACCCGTGCGGTAATCTCCCAAGCGCTCGGCGGATCAGTCACAATACGGACCGATTCCGGACTTTTTCGTCTTTCCCGAGAGGATTGGGATGCTCTCGGCGAAGCTACGGCAGCGGGGTTGGAGGAGGAATACGAGGCTGGCTCGCCCTCCGTTACGGAAGGCGCAAGCCTCGGGGAGGAGCATATATGGGAAGCATTGCGCTCCTGTTTCGACCCGGAAATACCGGTAAATATCGTGGATCTCGGTCTGATTTATGATCTCCGCATGGGGGAGGCCGATGAAGCGGGGCGTTGCCCGGTGGATGTGAAGATGACGCTTACCGCACAGGGTTGCGGGATGGGGCCCGTCATCGCGGATGATGCGAAATCCAGGATCGAAGCGCTCGCCGGGGTCTCGGAGGCGCAAGTCGAGATCGTATGGGATCCCCCGTGGACCCCGCACATGATTTCCGAGGAGGGACGAAAAAAGCTGGGCTTGGAATAGCAGCAGCCGGAAGCTCTGAGCTTTTCGCTGAAAATCCGGCTGGACAAAATTGGCAATGCGGAGAGCCTCTCACTTTTACTTCCAGCGGATTTCATAATGCAAGAAAAGTTACAAGCCATTGTCGAGGAGGTGCGGGAAGCTGCGCCGGCTATAAGCACGCGCGCGGAATTCGAGGCCTTCAAGGCCCGGATTTCCGGTCCGAAGGGTTCCTTGACGGAAATAATGAAGGGCATGAACGCCGTGCCCAAAGAGGAACGGCCCGAAATGGGGCGGCGCATCAATGAGGCCAAGTCGGCGATCAATGAAATTTTCTCGGAGGTGGTCGAGCGGCTGGATGCGCACGAGTTGACCGCCCGGTTGGGGCCGCCCGTCGATCCCACGCTGCCATCCCCCGATCCGGATCGCGGCGTCCTGCACCCGATTGCCCAGGTGCGTGCCGAGCTGGTGGAGATTTTTCACCGCCTCGGGTTTGCCGTGGCGGAAGCGACGGAGCTGGAAACGGAGTTTTTCTGTTTTGACGCGCTGAACATGCCGGAAGCCCATCCCGCGCGGGAGATGCAGGATTCCTACTACATGCCGAATGAGCTTGTGGTCGGCAATGTCCCAAAACAAGGCCGTGAGCGCCACCTTCTGCGCACGCACACCTCCACCGTTCAAATCCGGACCATGCAAAAGGAAAAACCTCCGATCCGCATGGTTGCGCCGGGGCGCTGCTTTCGTCGCGATACACCGGACGCCACGCACAGTGCGAATTTTCACCAAATTGAAGGCTTGTATGTCGACAAAGACGTAACGCTGACCGATCTGAAAGCCACCCTGGATCACTTCGTTAAAACGGTTTTCGGTCCGAAGGCCCGCACCCGCCTGCGGCCGAGCTTTTTCCCCTTCACAGAGCCGAGTTTTGAAATGGATTTTTACTCGCCCGATCTCGGCAAATTGAGCGATCGATGGATGGAGATCATGGGCTGCGGCATGGTTGACCCCGCCGTGTTCGACGCGGTCGGCATCGACCCCGCCGAATACACCGGCTATGCGTTCGGTATCGGGATTGAACGCATTGCGATGATTCTGCAAGGCGTGGACGATATTCGACACTACTTTCAGAATGACGTCCGCTTCCTCAAACAATTCGCCTGAAGTTCGCAACCTGCTTGAACCGCACAATCACGCCCGGCGGCATGTCTGCAAATCCGCGTGTTGCCGGGGCTTCGAAAAAAGACCGACACAATGAAAATCTCCCTTAACTGGTTGAACCGCTACCTTGACCTCGACAAATCCCCGGGGGAACTCGCCGATGTGCTCCCGATGCTTGGTTTCGAGATAGAAACCGTCCTGCATACCGGGCCACCGCCTCTGGAAAACGTGGTTGTCGGCGAGGTGCGCGAATACCACCGCCATCCGGATGCCGATCGGCTCCGTGTCTGCAAGGTCGATGTGGAAACGGACGGAGAGCCCCGGAATATTGTTTGCGGCGCGAGTAACTTTGAAGCGGGCGACCGCGTGCTGGTCGCGCTACCCGGCGCCGTTCTGCCGGGCGGGTTTAAAATCAAGAAGACGAAGCTCCGGGGCGAACCATCGGAAGGCATGATCTGCTCGGCGAAGGAACTGGAGCTGGGCGAGGATCATTCGGGCATCATTGTTCTGACCGACCGGCCCGCTGTCGGTACGCCTGTCAACGAGGTCTACAGGGAAAGCGACACCGTCTTCGATCTAGAAGTGACTCCCAACCGGCCGGACGCACTGTGTCATATCGGCATCGCCCGGGAGTTGGCGGCTTTTTTTCGAGGGCAACTCCATTACCCGGAAGTTCACGCAAGCTCGGAAACACCGCCGGATGAGGCGGGGGCTCCTCTGCTCCGGGAGGTTGAAGTGAGCGCCCCGGACATATGTCCGCACTATACCGCCACCTGTATTCGCGGCGTGCAGGTCGGTCCCAGCCCCGAATGGTTGCGAAGCGCGATTGAAGCGATCGGCCTGCGCCCGATCAATAATGTGGTGGATGTTACAAATTTCGTACTCCATGAAACCTGTCAGCCCCTGCATGCATTTGATGCGGCGAAAATACGGGGCGAGCGTCTGGTGGTCCGGCGGGCGCGGGAGGGCGAGACAATCACGACCTTGGACGAGAAGGAGCGCAGCCTGCGGCCGGAATTCGGGGTGATTGCCGATGCCGAGCGGCCGCTTGTGCTTGCCGGCATCATGGGCTCGGAGGACGCCGAAGTCGATGCGACAACGACGGACGTGGTGCTTGAAGCGGCCTATTTCAATCCGGACCCGGTCCGGTCGACTTCACGCCAACTCGGGCTCTCCAGCGACAGCTCCTATCGCTTTGAACGCGGCGTGGACCCCGCAGGGGTGCAATACGCCGCATTGCGGGCGGCGGACCTGATTCTTGAGACCGCCGGCGGGCGTGTCAGTGGCCCGATGATTGAAGAGGGCCGGGAGCCGCCCATTGAGAGCACGATTGAACTGTGGCCGGATGAAGTGCGGCGGTTTATTGGATTTGAAGTGGACGATGCGACGATGAAGGAAGTCCTTGAATCCCTTGAACTTGCCGTGGCGGCGCATGACGAATCCGACGGCAGGCGGCGCTGGGAGGTCTCGATCCCGACATTTCGCGGGGACCTTCAACGTCCGGTCGATTTGATTGAGGAAATTGTACGCGTTTACGGGACGAACGGAATTCCCGATACCGCGGTGGTGGCTCGTGGCATCTGCGAAACGGACAGCGGCATACATGTCTTCAACGAAGCCGCCGGGCACTATCTTTCCGGGCGGAATTTTGACGAGGCCTGCCTGTATTCCCTGCGCGACGGGAATTCGACGGAGCGCTGGTTCGGGCCGGAGCACGCGCGCGCGTTGCGCCTTGCGAATCCGCTGCAGAGCGACCAGAGCCACTTGCGCGCTTCCCTCGTGCCTGGTCTTGTCGATACATTGCGCCTGAATAACGCCCGCGGCGCCGGCGCCACCCGGTTCTTCGAGCGCGGGCGCGTCTTTCGCGTAGTCGGGGGCGAAGTGCTTGAACTTGTCTCGGTCGGCTTTGTTATAACCGCTGCGGAAATCGAACGCAGCTGGCGCGCACGCGAGCAGCCGGATTTCTTTACCGCACGCACGATTTGCGAAAACATCCTGAAACTTGCGGGGGTTGATCTCCCGCGGGCGGCATTCCGGCCTGTCGATGACAGCAACTTCTGGCAGCCCGGCCATGCCGCGCGCGCCGGAGACCTTGCCCGGGACGGATATATCTGTGAAACCGGGCTTCTGAACACGCACGCCCTGAAAGACGAATGGGACGTGCGCGACCCGGTGCTCGCCGGCTCCGTTTGCTGCGCCCCCGAATTACTTGAGCGCGACCGGACGCGTCCCCGACACGGCTCCATCAGTGTTTATCCCGCATCGGACAAGGATCTTGCCCTGCTGGTCGGGAGCGACGTCCTGGCCGGTGAAGTCGAAAGCACGGTGGCGGCAGCCGCAGCCGAAGCCTGTACCGGTTTTGAATGTGAATCGGTTCGTGTCTTTGATGTTTACACGGGCGAGGGCGTGCCGGAGGGTGAGAAAAGCCTTGCGCTGGGCATGCGTTTTCGAGCGCCGGACCGCACGCTCAAGGACAAGGAAGTGAATGCCGCATTTGAACGTATTCAAAAAACGATCACGGAAAAAACCGATTATACAATTCGAAAATAATATGCCGTTGCCACTTGCCGGACGCTTTCGAAGCAACCGGCCCGAAACAAAATACCTGTCGAACACTATGAGCGATGACGATTTCAACATTAACTACATTGCCCGTCTGGCCCGCATTGAACTGAGCGAGGAAGAAAAAGAGCGCTTCGGCAAGCAGCTTGCGGATGTGCTTGGTTACTTCGAAAAACTCAAGCAGGTGGACGTTGACGGGGTGGAACCGATGGCCCATGCACACGCCGTTTTTAATGTCTGGCGCGAGGGGGATGAGCCCGGACCCACCCTGGATGCGGCCGACGTCATGCGCCATGCCCCGGCGCACCGGGAGAATCAGATTGTGGTTCCGAAAGTAGTGGAGTGACGGATTCGCCCTTTCCTTTTCTGTATTTAAAAACTGCGTGCCCATGGCGGAATTATTTCATCAAACCATCGCTGAATTAAGCGACGCATTGGAGTCCGGGGCGGTCAGCTCGCGGGAGCTCACCGAGGCCGTCATTGACCGGACCAATGCCGTCGACGAAGCCATCCGGGCCTTTCTGCACCGCGACGAGAAGGACGCGCTGGCGCAGGCCGACGCGGCCGATGCGCGTCGCCGGAAGGGGCAACGTTTCGGCGCGCTCGACGGCATCCCCATAGGCGTCAAAGACATCCTTGCCGTGCAGGGGCAACCGCTTGGTTGTTCCAGCCGAATGCTTAAGGACTATGTATCGCCCTACGACGCGACTTGTATCGAAAAGCTGAAATCCGCTGGAGCAGTGCTTTGGGGGCGACTCAATATGGATGAATTCGCGATGGGTTCTTCGACGGAAAATTCCGCATGGCAGGCGACCTCAAACCCCTGGGACCTTGAGGCCGCGCCCGGCGGATCTTCCGGTGGCAGCGCCGCAGCTGTCGCGGCGGGCGAGGCGATCGCATCTTTGGGAACCGACACGGGCGGTTCGATCCGCCAGCCCGCCGCGCTTTGCGGGGTGGTCGGCATGAAGCCGACCTACGGGCTTGTCTCGCGTTACGGGCTGGTCGCATTTGCTTCTTCCCTGGATCAAGTCGGTCCGCTTACCCGGACGGTGGAGGATTCGGCCATGCTCCTGCAAGGGCTCGTCGGGCATGATCCCCGCGATTCGACCTCACTCCAATATGATCCGCCCGATTACCGGGCCGATCTCAATGCCGGTAAAATACCGCGCGTGCTCGGTGTGCCGCGTGAATTCTTTCAGGAAGAGATGGAGCCGGAAGTCAAAGCGAACATCGAAGGCGCCATTTCCTTTTATCGGGAGCTGGGGTGCGAAATCCGGGACATATCCCTCCCGCATGCCGAGCTCTCCGTGCCTGTCTATTATATTGTCGCTACAGCCGAAGCGTCCAGCAACCTCGCCCGTTTTGACGGCGTGCGCTACACACACCGGAGCCCGGATGCAGAGGACGCTATCACGCTCTTCAGCAAGAGCCGGGGCGAGGGCTTTGGCGAGGAAGTCAAACGCCGCATCATTCTCGGCGCCTATGTGTTGAGCAGCGGGTATTACGACGCGTATTACCTGCGGGCTCAAAAAGTCCGGACCCTTATACGGCGCGATTTTGAGGCGGCCTTCGAGGAAGTCGACGCGATCCTTACACCGACTTCGCCGACACCTGCATTCAAGCGCGGCGAGCGCACCGACGATCCGCTCGCCATGTATTTGAGTGATATCTTCACGATCGCGGTCAATCTGGCCGGATTGCCCGCGATCTCCGTTCCGTCCGGCTTCACCCGGGCAGGCCTGCCGATCGGGCTCCAGATCATCGGAAAAGCCTTTGGCGAGACCGATATGTTCGCCGCCGCCCATGCCTTTGAACAAGCCCATGAGCATTACAAGCAAACCCCGGATCTCACCGCCATTCGGTCCGGGAGCTCCTGAATCGTAAATTGCCAACCTTTTTTTTAGAACCGGCAATCCGCCTGTCAGTCATACCGTTTTATGGATTACGAAGCCGTCATTGGACTGGAAATTCACGTGCAGTTGAAAACCCGCACGAAAATGTTCAGTTCCGCCCCGTACAGTTATGGCGCGGAACCGAACACGCAAACCGATCCGGTGGTGCTGGCATTGCCCGGCACGCTCCCGGTATTGAATCACGCGGCGATCGAAAAATGCGTCCAACTCGGCCTGATGGTGGATGCGGAGATTGCGGAAGTCTGTAAATGGGATAGGAAGAACTACTATTATCCGGACTCCCCGAAAAACTACCAATTGTCCCAGTACGACCAGCCGCTTTGCATCGGCGGGAAAGTGGAAATGGAAATGGCCGGCGCTTCGCGCAAGGAGGAAGGCGTTCACCGCGAGGTTCGTCTCACCCGCATACATCTGGAGGAGGATCCCGCCAAGTTGACGCATACGGCCTTTGATTCACTGCTTGATTTCAACCGGGCCGGCGTGCCGCTGGCCGAGATCGTGACCGAGCCCGAGCTGTTTTCCTCGGACGAAGTCGTCGCGTTTTTGAACGCCCTGCGCACCCTGATTGTTTATGCGGGCATTTCCGATTGCGACATGGAGAAGGGGCAACTGCGTTGCGACGCCAATGTATCCGTCCGGCCCAAAGGCGCAAGCGAATTGGGCACACGGACGGAAATGAAGAACCTGAACTCCATCTCAAATGCAAGGGCGGCTGTGGACAGTGAGATCGGCCGACAGATAGAGGTGCTCGAAGACGGCGGCGCGATTGTTCAGGAAACACGGCGCTGGGATGTCGAACAGGGCGTAAGTGTATCCTTGCGCGGCAAGGAGGAAGCCCACGATTACCGCTACTTTCCGGACCCCGACCTTATGCCCGTCCAACTGGACCGGGCCTATGTCGAGAAGCTCCGGGCCGCGCTTCCCGAGCGCCCCTTCGACAAACAGCGCCGCTTCCAGGAAAGTTATGGGCTGCCCTATACCGTGACCTCCGTATTATGTCCCAGCCGGGGCTTGAGCGAATTTTTCGAGGCCGCCCTTGAGGCCTACAACGCGCCGGCCGCGATTGCGAACTATGTGGCAAACGACTTGCTGCGCGAGTTGTCCGCGGCATCGGCCGACGGCGAAAGTCCGCTTCCGGTATCCGCGAGTCGTCTTACGCCCGTCCATGTGGCCGGTCTTGCCCGTATAATCGACGAGGGCGTGATTTCCAGACAGATGGGAAAAGAAGTCTTTATTGAAATGTTCCAGAGCGGCGCTATGCCCGAAGACATCGTCAATGCCAGAGGCCTCCGGCAGTCCAACGACAGTGGCGAAATTGAAGCGCTCTGCCGGGAGGCGATCGCCAATAATCCAAAAGCGGTGAGCCAGTGCAAAGAGGGCAATCCCAAGGCGATCAACGCGTTGAAAGGTCCGGTCATGAAAGCGACCAAGGGGAAAGCCAACCCCGCCATGCTCGACGAGCTCCTGAAAAAGCTGATTGAAGAAGAGGGATAGGCGGATCAAGAATTCCGATGCCGATAGCGAAGGGGGGGACTTTAAGTTAGCATTCGCCTCCAGCCAAGCGCTTACGCTCAACCGGGATAATGGAGGCAGGTCCAATCGTGCTCGAGCCAGGATTCGAGTTGATCGCGCAGGGGTAATTCCAGGTCGTGCGGGTGGATGGATATACGGAGCGGTCGGTCCGTGTGTTTGGCGCGCCGGATCTGCCAGGTGTTCCAGCGCCGGAGCAGATACGCTCGCAGGGGCGTATCGCACTCGAAACCTGCGAGAGGAAGCGTTTCCCGTCGGCGACCCCCGTTTGCATGGGGATAGAGAAGCCCCCGTGTGGTTTCGATTATTTTGAAGGGCGCTTCCGTGAGGTGCTCGGGGCGGATTGAACCGAGGGCCCATGCGGGAGGGACGTAGAGCTTGGGGACCGCAAGGTCTTGGTCGGCAAACCAGTCGCGGGAGCGATGGAGCAAATCGAGGATGCCGTGTGAGTCGAGGTCGAGGTGTTCGGCGACTTGGCGTGACAGGAGAGCGGCGTGCAGTCTGTGGTAGAGTGTGCGGGGCCGGGTGTGGTGGCGCCAGCCGTGGGCGGCGAGCGTATGGCCGGCATTGCCGAGGGCGCGGAGGCGTTCGACCCCGGCGGCTGTCCATGGCTTTCCCGGCACGACGAGCAGGGTTATGGGGGCGATCCCCTTCGCTGCCAGCAACTCAAGGATGGCTTCGACATGCGGCATGGTTTCGGGCATCAGGTCGTGAATGGAAACGAGGGCCTTCATCAATAGAGCGGGGAAAGGCGCGGCTGTCTTGGCGGGCGCTTAGAATTTCGCATGTGCGGCGAGTGTTGCCGCCCATTGTTCGAGGGTTTTATCGTTAAAGGCATCCGCTGCGGCACGGGCGGCTACGGACTTTTTTTGCCAGAAGTCGGGCGTGTGACGGAGCAACTCGTTCAGGGTGTCGGCGAGGCGTGCGTTAACCTGGAGCTTGAGCAGGCCATCGCTGAGGCCTTGCCAGTCGTGGATGCCCGCGTTTGCGGCAACGAGCGCCGGGCGTCCCCGGGCCATCGCTTCGAGGGCAACGGAGCCAAACGTTTCGAATTTCGAGGGCAGCAGGAGCAGGGTTGATGCATCGAGCAGTTCAATCAGACCGGTGCGGGAAAGCCAGCCGGTGAAGCGGACATTGGGCAGGTCTTTTGCTTCGGTCTCCAGCTTTTCGCGCAGCGGGCCGTCGCCGCCCAGCACGAAGTTGAGCCGGGGAAGCCGGCGGGCGGCTTCGAGGACAAGGTGGAGGTTTTTTTCCGGGGCCAGGCGCCCGGCAAAGCAGATCTTGTGGAGAGGAGCCGGAATGGGCTGCGTGGGGCGGGTAAGAAGTTCCTGCGGCAGGGGGGTTCCCATGACTTCAACCGAGGGGGCGCCCAGGCTCAGGACATCGTCGCGCAGATTGGAATTGTTGACCAGGACAGTGGCGCTGCGGCGGAAGAGTATTCGGTTCGCGGTCCGCAGGCAGGTGTTGACAACCGCACCGGTCAGCCGGTTCCAGTAGATGCGGGCCAGATGTTCGAAATCCGTATGAAATGCGGATATGAAGGCCGCGCCCGAACGGCGCGCGTGGTAAAGCGCGAGCAGGCCGAAGGGGCCCGGTGTCACGGCTACAACTATGTTGGGGCGCAGCTCTTTGCAGTCTTTTGCGATCCGGCGAAGGGCAGGCGCGGCAAGACGCTGCATGGGGTCGCCCGGCATGGGGCAGGAGAGCGTCGCATAGCGTCCTTTGTGGCCGGGTTGAAAGACTTGAAGCGCTCCAACCCGCGAGGCCAGTTGCTCCGCAAGGTCATGGTAGTAGGCGCCCGTGCCGTTGCGTTCGGGCAGGGCGTCGGAGAAAATGGCGACCCGTACTTGGGCCGGATCGGGGACAGGGCTCGATTCGGGGGGAACGGAAGGATTGGGTTGGGAGGGCATGGTGCGATCAGGCGCTTACACGAACTTCGCTCCGAAGCATTTGCCGATACTCGGGATCAAGGCAATTCTCAATTCGTTCGGTATCGACGGGGTAAGCCGATGCACTGTGTCGGTGCTCGCTTGGCGGAGAGGGGGGGAGTTTCTTGAGGCGGGAAACAAGGTCGCCGCGGGGATCGAGTTCCAGGCGCTCAACCGTTGCGGCAAGAAGCGCGCCGGGGCGGGCACGGAGCTCGGACTGGTTGATGAGCGCGACTTGCGCCGGATCCGATCGCTCGACAAAAGCGCGGAGCCCGGCGTAGTTTGCCGCGAAGATTTCCGTCATGAGACTTGCGGTATGGGCGCCGTCGGGGTCGGCCCCGAAAAGACGGCGTGCTCCGGCAAGTGCGCTGAGCTGGGAGCTCAGGGCGGAAACCGGTTCCCGGACACATAGAATAATGCGCGCGTCCGGGAAAATTTTCAGCAGTTCGGGCGCCCAGGATCCGAAGCCGGCGTTTTTTGAAAGCAGGCGCGCGCCTTCAGGGGCGCAGTAGAGATGTTTTTGGAGCAGGCGGCGGTAAAAAAGCAGCAGTTTCCGCCGTGTTCGCTGCGGCATTTGGTCCAACGCGCCGAGTTGCTGCAAGCGGGTTGAAAACGGGAAGGCGAAGCAGAGCATGAAACAACCGCCGGCCGGAAGGAGCGCGAGGTAATCCTCTTCAGGAGCGGAGGGATTAACTTCATGGACGGCGTTGAAAGCACCCGTTGTTCGGGCGATGAAAGAGTGCAGGATGCGGGTCAGCGGACGGCCACAGGCGCGGTCCAGCGCGCCAAGGGCGTGGAATAGCTTGCGTTCGGCGATGGAAGGCGCCAGCAGGGCCTCCCAGGTGCTGAAGCCGGTGAAGTTGCCTGCATGCGCAGCCAGTGTTCGGTGGACAAATGTGGTGCCGCTTCGCGGGATGCCTGAGATGAAGACCGGCGCATGTACCGGGGCTTTTCGGTAAGAGCGGAAAAACACTTCGTCCAGCAGGAACCCAAACCAGTGCAGGAGTTGAAGCCCCAAAAACAAGGGGAATAATACAAGGAGGAAAAAAATCCGCCGGAGCCCGAGAGGCGCGCCGGAATGCGCCCCCGGCGCCCAGGAGCGGGCAAACCAGAGGATGTGCAGACCGAGGCTTCGAAGAAAAAGTTGTGGCAAAACAAGGTCCTTATTGTTCGGCATTCAGTTGTCGAAGACGAGTTTTTTCGAGAAAAAGAAATTGAAACAAAGTCCGGCGAGGCCCCCGATCCATACGCCGGCCAGAGGGAGGAAGGCGGAGACCGCGACTTCGCCGCCCATCCTTCGGCCAATTTCGAGAACGAGGGCAAAGACGGCGAAGTTGAGCACGCCGCCGATTGCGTGCACGCTGAAGTGCCGGAGCAGGGAGTGCCAGAGGGCGCGCCCAGTTTCCAGGTGGTGGAACGTGAAGTAGCGGTTGAGGATGTAGCCCGCCGACATGGCTGCGGTGTAGGATAGTACGCGGCTCAGGTAGATGTTGAGTCCGGCGGCTATGAGCAGGTAGAGACCGCCCGCGTCGATCAGGGAAATCGCGACACCCACGCCTGCAAAGCGCGTGAAGGCGGCGATGTCGCGCTCGGAGCGATGTATTTTTTTTAATAGCTTGAGTGGCATCTTTTGTTTCAACAGCTCCGGACTTCCGGGAAGGGATCGCGCTGTCGGTCGCGTTTGTGTGGTGGGAGTGGTGAAGTGGTGAAGTGGTGAAGTTATGGGGTCCCGACCCGCGGGGCGGGTTTCCCTCGCTTGGCTCGGCGGGATTTCGCTTCGCTCAATGGGTGGGATGGTGGAGTGGTGGAGTGGTGAAGTGGTGGAGTGGTGAAGTTGTGGAGTGGTGGAGTGGTGGAGTGGTGGAGTGGTGGAGTGGTGGTGGCCCGACCTGCGGGGGGGCTCTCGCTTGGCTCGGCGGGATTTCGCTGCGCTCAATGGATGGAGTGGCGTAACCTCAATTTGAGGTTTGACGAGAATGGCGCTAACTTAAGGAGGGTTTACGGTAAAAATCCATACCGAAATCGGGGTCGTACAAGGCGTAATAAAAAGCCATGAATTCTCTTCTTGACCTGCATGAGCTTGTGTGCCCTCATTTACCCATCCGCGCGGGTATAGTTTAGAGGTAAAACCCCTGCCTTCCAAGCAGGTGTCGACGGTTCGATTCCGTCTACCCGCACCATCTTTCCGCTTAAACGGCCTCTTGCAGGGGGGCGTCCTGCTTCCGGCGGAGTCTTTTTTGTGTTTCTATGATTTCCAATTTCGGACGTGTTGTCTTGTCTGCGCTGCGGGAACTGGGTGAATTCACTTTGTTCGGGCTGGCTTCGCTGCAAGGGTTCAGCTGCCAGCGCCATCGCCTGGAGAAACTGACGCGGGCCATACACGAGATCGGCGTGCGTTGTGTTCCGATAATTGTAACCGTCGGACTGTTTACCGGTCTGGTTATGGGCTTGCAACTGTATTATACTCTTGTGCAATTCGGAGCCGATTCGGTTCTCGGCACGGCTGTATCGCTTTCCCTGGTGCGGGAACTCGGGCCTGTTTTGACGGCGTTGATGGTCGTGGGCCAGGCGGGCTCCGCCTTGGCTTCGGAACTGGGCATCCAGCGCAACGACGAGCAAATCGATGCCTTGGAGTCGATGGGTATCGACGCGAAGGGCTTTCTTGTCGGGCCGCGCTTGTTGGCGGCTTTGATCTGTTTTCCCATACTGGTCGCACTCTTTGACCTGATCGGTATAACGGGCGGATTCGTGACCGGTTCCCTCCTCCTCAATGTGGACGCCGGGGCCTATTGGAACCATGCGTTTGAAAGCGTGTTGTGGGCGGATGTTCGGGGTGGATTTCTAAAGGCTTTGGCATTTGGCTACATTACCATTTGCATTTGCGCTTACCGCGGCTTCAATACCCACAGGAAAGCTTCATCCGCCGGCGTGCGAGGCGTTTCGGAGTCCGCCACCCGAGCCGTTGTATGGTCGAGCGTGAGCGTCCTGGCAGCGGACTATTTAATCACTTCCTTCCTCTTGTAATCATGGCAACTCCATTTTTAAGAATCCGGCGGCTGAAGAAGCGCTTTGGTACAAACAAAGTGCTGGACGGGGTGGATCTGGATGTGGAACGGGGGAAGGTCACCACGATTGTTGGCAAAAGCGGGATCGGGAAATCGGTTTTGTTGAAATGTATGGTGGGCTTGCTGAAGCCGGATTCAGGGACGATTGAACTGGACGGTCAACCGCTGGAAAAGAATCCGCACAAGTCGAAAGCGAATGACGGGGTCCTTTTCAGCTATATGTTCCAGAATAACGCGCTCTTTGATTCGTTGACCGCGTTCGAGAACGTGGCGCTCCCCTTGCGCGAACGAACGAAGCTCCGGAGGAGCGAGGTCCGGGATCGGGTGAATTCGGTCCTGAAAAAGCTGGATTTGTCCGAGTCCGCTGACCATCACCCCGGCGAACTGTCCGGCGGGATGAAGAAACGCGTGGCTCTGGCACGCGCGCTGGTGACCGATCCGGAAGTGGTGTTGTTTGACGAACCGACCACTGGACTGGATCCCCAACGGAAATTTCATGTGTTTAAAATGATTGCCGACTACCGCGAGCGTTTTGGTTTTACCGCGCTTCTGGTCAGCCATGATGTGCCTGAAGTGTTTGAAATCAGCGACCGCCTGGCATGGCTGGATGGCGGACGGATTCGCTTTTTTGGAAAACCGTCCGAGTTGGAGCCCGGGGTTCGCCGGGAGTTGTGCGGGGTTCCCGAGCCGGCGGCTTCCTCCGGAAAGCGCGATCCTGTAAATAACCACGGAAATGCAGAGGGAAATTTATGAAAGAGCGAAAAATTGAACTTTTTGTCGGGAGCTTCGTGCTTGTGGGTCTTGCCGCCGTTTTGTATCTTGCCATCCAAGTGGGGGGCGCAAGCTTATTCGGGCGGGACCGTTACGAACTCCAGGCGCGATTCGGCAACGTGACCGGCGTAGCGGAGGGGAGCCGGGTGGAAATAGCCGGCATTCCGGTTGGTACGGTCAAGTCGATTGATTTGAACGACTCGTTTTACGCCATCGTAACCATGGAGTTGAGCAACGATGTGGAGCTCGAGGACGATACAATCGCCTCCGTCAAAACATCCGGATTGATCGGGGAGCGCTACATTACTTTGTCGCCGGGCGGCTCCGGAATTCCCCTTGAACCGGGGGATATGATCGTGGACACGGAATCGGCCGTTGATATAGAGGATTTGATCAGCCGTTTTGCTTTCGGCAGTCTGAATGATGATGAAGAAGAGGAGGAGGAGTAATGCATTGCGTTTGAAATTTTCCAATACACACTTATTGGATCATTTCCTTCCCATGAATTAAAGCTGGTTAATATATCATGAAAAAATTATTCGCACGTCGGTTCCTGAATTTCGGTCTGTTCCTGTTTGCTTTTCTGGCTCCTGCTGGGGTGGGGGCCGAAGAACCATTGGACACATTGCGTTCGACGGTGGAGGCCGCGATAGATGTGGTGCACGACGAATCCTTTCAAGAGCTTTCGCTGGAAGACAAGTACGCAGAGGTCCGTGAAATCATGGAGGACAGTTACGATCTGGAAATAATCGTCCGTCGGGCGATGGGCCGCAACTGGAAGAAGTTGCGGGAAGACCAGCAGGCCGAAGTGGTGGAGCTTATAAAAAAAATGCTGGTGCGCACTTATCTGGAGAATATGGAAGGTGAAGAACGCCCCGGGATTTCCTACGGGGACATCGTGAAAATTTCCGATAAGCGAGTGGAAGTGCCCGCTACCATCAAAACGAAGGATCAGCGCTACGAAGTCCTCTATCGTTTCGGGCGATTGAAGTCCGGGTGGGCGCTCTACGATATCGTGGCGGAAGATATCAGCATTGTGAGCAATTACCGCGAGCAATTTAACGATCACTTTCGTAACCGTGACGGAGCGGCTTTGATCAAACGGTTAAAACAGCGAATTGAGGAGGGCGATTTTAATGAAGAACTTAAGCTGTAAAAAAATCGGCGCACGCGTTGTCCCGGCGCTTGCGTCGGGATTGGCCTTGGCCTTGGGCGCCGCCGTCACGGGATATGCGGAAGACCGGTATTTGAGTGAGGAAGAGCTCTACGCTTTCGACGATAGCGAGAGCATGAACGTGTACGATCCGCTGGAACCGCTCAACCGGGTCACTTTTCAATTCAATGATTACGTTATTCTTAAGCTTATCGATCCGGTTACCGGATTTTATGAGAAGATTGTCCCGGAATCCTTGGACAGGGGAGCGGAAAATTTTTTCGACAACCTGAATTATCCCGTTCGTTTGGCCGGCAACCTCTTGCAGGGGCGCTTTAAAGCGGCCGGGGTGGAAACGGGCCGCTTTGCGGTGAATGCCACTTCCGGCCTCGGCGGTATCCTCTCGGTCGCGGATTCGATTGAAGGCCTGGAGCGCCCGCCGCAGGAGGATATCGGCCAGGCCTTCGGATCCTGGGGCATCGCTGAAGGCCCCTATCTTATTCTGCCTTTTCTCGGGCCCTCGAATTTCCGCGATTTGGGCGGACGCGTCGCGGATCGGGCCGTGCAGCCACTGGATGAACCTTTCCGAGCGATAGGGGATTCGGAATTGTCCGCCGCATTGAGCGGGACGGAGTTGCTTGTGACGGGGCAGCGCTTTGTGCGGCAGTACAGACAAATGAAGGAGAACGCCCTGGCGCCCTACAGCTCTTTGCGCAATGCATACACGGATCGGCGGCGGGCGATGATTGAGGAATGACATTTTGCGCTTCGCGCAAAATGTGGCCTTGCCCGCAATGCGGGCAAGGAGTGGAGCGGCGTTATGAGCGGTTGCATAATCCTACATTCCGCAGTTGAACCACTGATTAACACTGATAAACACTGATCAAT
>JBKGYB010000017.1:0-16948 GCA_046546295.1 Opitutales bacterium
GGAAGATAGGCGCAGCGAGCAAAGCCACGGTCACCTTCTTGCTTGAATCGGGAAGTCCGTTGATGCATGTCACGGTGGATCTCGATTGGCGGGAGCCGGAGACCTTGCTCAAGCTGCTTTTCCCGACCCGGTATGCGGCTACCTCCGCCCGCTTCGGAAGCCCCTTTGGCAGTGTCTTGCGGTCGCAAGTGCCGAACGGCCTGCAAGCCGAGGCGATGTGGGAGGCGCCCTTCAGTCGGTATTTGGCGGTCTTCGATGAAGGCGAGCGCGAAGGGTTTTTCCTCGCGACCGAATCCAAATATGGAGCCAGCGTGCGCGAAGGTTCCATTGGCTTGAGTTTGGTGCGCAGCCCGCGCGTGACAGGCTTTGACGCTCATAGCCATGCTTGGCCGCCTCACTTGACGCGATTGAAAATCGATTCGCCTTTCAGTGATCTTGGGACGCATTCGATCCGGTTGGCGGTCGGCCGCTACGAGGTGGGATTGCCTCGTGAGCGCCAGCCCGCGTCGGTCGCCGAAACCCTCTTTACCAGACCGATCACTTATACCGGCGAAGCTTTGACCGGCGTATTCGAATCACTCGAAGGAGGCGATACCCTTGTGCCGATTTGGGTTAAGCCGATCAAAGGAGGTGGCCTGGTGCTGCGTCTCCACGAAGTGGCGGGTGGGCGCGGATCGCTCAAACTGAAATTACGCGAAGGCTATCACTTGCAACAAACGGACATGGGGGAGTCCTGCGTGAAAACGCTTGACGGCGAAGTTGCATTTACCCCCTACGAAGTCGTCAGTCTACGGGTTGTGCCTTGAGCTCAGGAGCGGCGCACGGGCGGTCGATAAAAACGCTTAGTCTGCGGTTCTGATATTTGTCTGTTATAATAATGACTTTCTCTGCGCCGGGGTGGCATGAGGTTAGATTTAGCCACTCCCCTTCATCCGGCAGCCTATCGCCACACTTATTTTCTTCCAAGCCCTAAGTCCGACGGGCTCGGAAATCCTGATCCGCTCTCGTCGCCCGCTATCCTCGACCCTCAACTGGTTTTCCGCCGGCTCAAGACTCCCCCGAAAACCCGAAAATGGCGTCATGCAAACTACACAGAGGCAAGGAGTCCGACAGGCTGCCGGGGAAAAGTCGTGCTTGCGAGCTTCCCGGACATCGGTTGAAGTAAGAGCATTATGCAAGCCATTCGAACAGCAGCCCGGGCACTGATCGTGCATCAGGGGAAACTTCTCGCGATAAAAATGCGGGATGCGAGCGGGATCTTTTACATTTTACCGGGGGGAGGCCAGCGGCACGGCGAGACCCTCACGTCAAGCCTTGGGCGGGAATGTCGAGAAGAAATCGGTACGGAGATCGAAGTCGGCGATCTATTGTACATGCGGGAATACATAGGCAAAAACCATGAATTCCGTAAATCGCATCGAGCATTTCACCAAGTGGAGGCGGTTTTCCAATGTTCGCTGCCGGATCCCGAAGGCGTGGGCGCCGGAAGCGAACACGACAAGAAACAAATCGGGATCGAATGGATTCCACTGGAAAGGCTTGAAGATGTTCGTTTCTTACCGCAGGCTATTAAGCCGTATTTCAAAGAAGGAGGCTTCCGTTCCGGCTTCAACTATCTGGGAGACGTGAACTAGCAGCCAGAGAAGGCCTCCGCCCCTCCTTTTGATCCAAACTTTCGATTTCATTGAGCTTTTACCGCCGTATATTCAGCAAAAAGAACCAAAGCCTGTTGCAGGCAGGCACGAGTCGGCGAATGGACTGGATCAATCCGAGCTGCATGCTCATTTTGTGTGTGCTCGGGGTTTTGTTCATATATTCCGCGCAATACGCGCAGGAATCCGCCAATGACTGGAAAAAGCAGATTGTCTGGATTCTTCTCGGTTGGGGGGTGTACGGTGTTCTTGCGCGGGTGAACTACAAAATTTTTCTTGAGAATGCGCATCTCATTTACCTTGCGGGAATATTCGGCCTGTTGTTGACGACGGAATTGAGCCCGATCAGCGTTGAAATGATGGGCGCCCGGCGCTGGGTGGATCTGGGCGTCGCGAACATACAGCCGACCGAAGGGGCGAAAATAGCCACACTCATCATGGCAGCCAGCGTACTGGTGCGCTCAAAACTCGGAACGATCGAGGAGTCGCTATTCGTCCTCGGCAAGGTGGCGGTGGTTTTTTTGACACCAATGTTGTTGATTTTCCTTCAACCGGATTTAGGTTCTACTCTGGTATTTCCTCCCATGATTTTCGCAATGTTATATGTTTCCCGGCTCTCGGAGAAATTTTTTATCAGCGCCTTCGCTATTTTTGTGTTGGCGGTGATGATCGTCGGGGTGGACTTATACGGGTACAGTCAGCACCTGCAGGCGCAACGAGAGGCGGAGCAAAGCGATTCGGAGGTTGTTGCGGGGGAATACACGTCGCTTCTTCCCATTCACAACTACCAGCGCAACCGCATCCTTACCTTTGTCGCACCCGAGTTGGTGGATCCGAGGGGGACGGGCGCCAGCTGGAACGCCAAGCAGGCGGGTATTTCGACCGCCACGGGCGGGGCCACGGGCAAAGGGCTTTTCAAGGGCACCCAGGCTCAGCTCGGGTATTTGCCTCAAGCAGTGGCCCACAATGATTTTATCTTCTCCGTACTGGCGGAGGAGACAGGTTTTCTAGGGAGCGCGTTCGTCGTCGGGTTGTTCAGCCTGATGGTCGCCAACGGCATACGTATTGCCGGACTCGCAAGAGATAGATTTGGAATGCAGCTGGCCATCGGGGTCAGCGTGCTCTTCCTCGTCCACTTCTTCATCAACATTGGCATGACCATCGGGATCACCCCGATTACCGGACTCCCGCTTCCGTTTTTAAGTTACGGAGGTTCCTTTGTTCTGAGCTGCTTTATCCTGCAAGGTCTCGTGCAAAGCGTTTACCGGTATCGGAGGGATTATTCATGATCCCGCCCCTACCGAACGTTGCACGCGCCGCAGCATGGCAGCTCCGGGCGCCGGGAACTCACCGCATCCAACCCGGTACAACCAAGAGTCATGCAAAATTCATCAACTGAAAATTCCGACGAAAAGCACACTGAAGAACTCACCGCTCCACCCAAAGAGCAAAAAGCCGAACGAATTGATCCGAAGGAGCTGAAAAGCGGCGCTACTGCGAGGGCCAGGAAACAACCGCTCATCACCCGCATGGCGAAAGCCTTGCGGCAGGAGAAAAAGAGCTTCACCGAGTTGATTATCAACTCGGAGCCCTTGGAGAAGCGGGTCGCGCTTCTACAGGACGGGGTTTTGGAGAAATTCGATGTCGAGCGCACGGGCGAGGCCCGAGAGGTGGGCGCTGTTTTCAAGGGCAGGATCCAGAATCTCGAGCCGGGCCTGAAGGCGGCCTTCATTGACATCGGGGAGGAAAAAAACGCGTTTCTGCATTATTGGGACATCCTTCCGGCGGCGAATGACAACACGATTGAAATCGTCCGGGACAACAAGTCCGAGACGCAGCGCAAGCGCGAGAAGGAAAAAGTTTCAATCAAGGACATCCCAAAGTTATATCCTGTTGGCAGTGAGATAATTGTACAAATCACGAAAGGACAAATCGGAACCAAGGGGCCTCGGACCACAACCAATATAGCATTACCCGGCCGTTTTCTGGTGTTGATGCCATATTCCGGTCAACTTGGGATTTCGCGGAAGATCGAAGACAAAAAAGAGCGCGCCCGCTTGAAGGGGATCCTGCAGAAGTTGACGATTCCGGAGGGCATGGGGGTCATTATCCGGACGGCGGGAGAAGGAAAGAAGGACCGCTATTTTGTGCGCGACCTCCATATACTCTTAAAGCGCTGGGAAGTCATCAACCAGCGGATGGAGCAGAGCAGGCAGCCGACCTGTCTTTATGTTGAGCCCGGCATTGTGGGGCGGACGGTGCGCGATTTCCTGACCGAGGAGATTGACCGCGTCATGGTGGACAAGAAGGAGGACTACGATGCGATCATCGACGAGGTGAACCGGATTTCACCGCGTTCGCGCTCCAAAATAAATCTTTTCAAGGACGACATCCCGATCTTCGAGCGCTTTAACATCGAGCGGCAGATCGAGCAGACGTACATGCGCTGCGTGCCCCTGCCGTCCGGCGGCGAGCTTGTGATTGAAGAGACGGAAGCGCTGATTTCAATCGATGTAAACACCGGGGGGCACAAGAACAAAAACAAGGACGGGACCGACTTCATCCTGCAGGTTAACCTGGAGGCGGCAACGGAAATCGCGCGGCAAGTGCGGCTTCGAAATCTCGGCGGGCTGATCATCATAGACTTCATTGACATGAAGGCGAAAAAAGACCGCAACTCCGTGCTCCAACGCATGCGGCGTGAAATGGCGGGCGACAAGGCAAGGAACCAAGTGCTGCCCATATCCACGCTCGGCATTATGCAGATGACCCGGCAGCGGCATTCCGAGAGCCATGCCAGCGGGATCTATACGGACTGCCCCTACTGTCACGGGCGTGGCTCGGTCAAAGCGGCCCGCACGATGAGTGTCGAGATCCAGAGGCGGCTGATCAGCGTGGTCCGGCACATGCGATCACGCCAAGGTCCGAACAAGGAGATCAATCTCCGTGTGTTGTTGCATCCGTCGAACCTCGAACGTCTGCGCACGGAGGACGAAGACCTGCTACTCGAGATCGAGCAATTGTATGGCGTGCGGCTCTCTTTCCGGGCGGATCCGATCTACCACGTGGAGAACTTCAAAATCATCGATGTTGAAACCGGGCAGGAACAGCGCTGAATGCGCATGATCAGGTGATGCGGTATTACAAGGTGACGCAAGCTGAACAGCCAAAGAGGGAAACGCGTATTTTCCATTGATGAAAATTCTACTTGCCTTCGATAAGTTCAAGTCTGCCATATCCGCCGATGCAGCCTGCGATGCCGCGGCGGATGGGGTGCATCGGGCGCTTGGAGCGCGTGATACGGTGCTCGCGCGCGCTCCGCTGACGGATGGGGGCGAGGGCTTCTGTCGCATTCTCACGGAAGCGGCAAACGGGCGCCTTGAATTTCACAAGGTCAGCGGGCCTCTCGGCGGCACGCTTGACGCCCCGCTCGGGTGGGTGGAGCGGGAGAATTTGCCGAAGCGAGTGAGCGATTATCTGCCCGAACACCCGGGCCGAGTGGCGCTGATAGAAATGGCCACCGCGGCCGGTCTCGACCAAGTGCCTCCGGCGCGCCGACATCCCCGCAACTGCACGACACGCGGTGTCGGCGAGTTGATAAAAATCGCCGGCGACCAGCAAGCCGGAGCCATTCTTATCGGTATCGGCGGGAGCGCGACAAGCGATCTCGGCTTTGGGGCATTGGAAGCCCTCGGTCTTCAGTTCGGCAAAAATCCCGGGATCACCCCCAAGCATTGGCCGGAACTGGCCGCCATCAGCGGCTCCGTCGATCCCGCGCTTCCGCCGGTCTACATTGCCTGTGATGTCGAGAACCCGCTTTGCGGACCAAATGGCGCGGCCCAAGTGTACGGGCCGCAAAAAGGCCTCTCTCCGCATGAGGCGCCCCAATTTGATGCCGAGGCCGAACGGCTTGCGGAAATGCTCTGCACACATCTGGAGCGCCCTTTTTCCATGATGGAAGAAGCGGGGAGCGGAGCGGCCGGAGGGTTGGGCTTCGGGCTCCGGGTTGCCTGTAACGCGCGCTATCTGCCGGGGTTTCGCCTTGTGACGGCTTGGCTCGATCTTTCGAGCAAGGTGCGAGCTGCGGACCTGATCCTGACCGGAGAGGGGAAATACGATATGAGCTCGCTCTCGGGCAAAGGTCCATATGCGTTGCTGGAGCTGGCGCACGCGGCGAACAAGCCGGCGCTTTTATTCGCGGGAGCCACCGACGCCGAAGCGGTGACAAAGACCCGGCGGCGATTTCCGGCGGCTTTTGTCCACTGCATCACGCCTGCCGGCTATCCGCTGAAACAAGCCCTGGAAGAAGCGCCCGAGCGCTTGAAACAGAAAATCGCCGAGGTTCTGCGCGGGCGCATGCAACAATGAACGCCGAAGAATCCGAACTACAAGCCACGAGACAACGCCGGACACGGCGCGTGAAGCGGTGGTTGCGCCTGCTGCCGCGCCGGGCGACGATCCACCGATATCCCGTGTTGAGCTACTTTGCCGAGGCGGCAAAAAAACGAATCTACTTATGGAGTTTCCGGGTGGAGCACGCGGTGCCCGCCATTTACGCGGGCTGCATTCTTACGCCCATGCCGCTTTACGGCATACAGATGCTGTTGGGATTCTTTCTTGCGCTCTGGTTGCGGGCGAACCTGCCTATTCTGCTGGGACTACAATGGGTTTCCAATCCATTCACGGTCATTCCGATCTGGTATGTCGCGTACCGGATCGGGCGCAATATCATGAGACTTGTCGGGGTAAACGTTTTGCCATTGCGGCGCGAGGAAGTCCGGGTGCTGCTGGACAATTTCATGCTTGGCAACTGGGGCAGCAACGTCGAGCGGATTTTGACGGTATTTGGCGTGACAAGTCTCGGCGCGCTTGTCATAGGAAGTTTTTTCGGCTTTATCGGCAGCATTGCCTATCGAATCATTGCCAACCGGACGACCGCCAGCTACGCATTGCTAAAAGAAAAACTCCACACGCGCAGCGAACAAAAATCCGACACCTCCCCCAATGACCCCCAAGATCAAGAATAAGCTGCTCCATACGGTTTGTCTTTTTATAATTGGAATTTGCGGTTTTGCGCACGCGGACCCGATTCATCTGGGCATTGATGTTCTTGAGCAGAGCAATTTCCGCGCGATTGAGGGGAAGCGAGTCGGCTTGCTCACCCACCCTGCCGGCGTAAACCGGAAGGGCGTGAGCACGATTGAAGTTTTACACCGCGCATCGAATGTTCGGCTGGTAGCGCTGTTCGGGCCGGAGCACGGCATTTACGGAGATGAAAAAGCGAACCAGCCGGTGCTGGATCGGAAGGACGCCCGCACCGGCCTGCCCGTATATTCCTTGTACGGGCAATATCGCAAGCCAACGCAGGCGATGCTCGAGGACCTCGACGTACTGGTGATTGATTTGCAGGATATCGGAGTACGCTCTTACACGTATATCAGCTCCATGCGTTATGCGATGGAAGCCTGTTTTGAAAACGGGGTCGAATGCATCGTACTGGACCGGCCCAATCCACTGGGCGGGTTGAAAGTCGACGGCCCCCCGCTCGACCGGGAGTTGAAGAGCTTCGTCGGCGCGTTCCCGGTCCCTTATGTGCACGGGTTAACCATAGGAGAACTTGCGCGCATCGCCCGGCATCGACGGGGATGGCTGGATATTTCCGACAGCGTCCGCCGTTCCGGAAAACTGAAGGTCGTCCCGATGCGCGGCTGGCGACGCGACATGTTATGGTCTGAGACGGGCTTGCCCTGGACCCCCACATCGCCGTACATCGCGGATCTTTCCGCCGTTCTGGGCTATGCCATGACCGGTCTCGGAGCTCAGGAGGGCGGATTTTCACACGGCATAGGGACGCCGTATCCTTTTCGCCTGTTGCGTCACAAAGGGAAAAGCGCGACCGAGGTACGGGATGCCTTGCGGGAGCGGGATATTGCGGGCGTGCGGTTTCATGTGAAACAAGCCAGGACTACGGGCGGACAAAAAGTCGAAGGCGTATACGTACAGCTCAGCGACTGGTCGGCATTTCGTCCGACGGAACTGAGTTTCCACATGATGGCGTTGACCGCGGCCTGGACGCCGGGGAATCCATTTCAGGAGGCCGGCAACGCCGACCTTTTCAACAAGCATGTAGGAAGCGGGGACTGGTGGAAGGAAATCCGGACCCGTGGAGAGAAAGCACGGGTGGATGCATTTGTCCGCCATTGGGCCAGTCAGGCGCGAGCGTTTCAAAAAATGGCGCGCAACTATTGGATGTATCCGGCGGGAAGATAGCCGCGGGAGGCGGGAGGCAAAAGGCGGGAGGAGCCGGATCCTGGGATAAACCCGGTCGCTACGAGGGATTGTAGGGATTGTTGCGGGGTGGAACCGTGATCGCGCCCCGCGGAGTGAAGCTACGGTTGAGTTGTTACGGACAAACGCCCGCCCCCGCCCCCGATTTGGATGGAAGATTTTAAGATCGCGACAGTATCGCCCCATCGCCCCATGCCCGGCGCTCATTCCTGCAGGTAGAAGAGGATCCGGTCGTGTATAAGGAACGCGAAGTCCGGTTTGGTATCGTTGTTGAAATCCGCTACGACGATTTCACGGGGCTCTATGCTGTCACCGGTGCGGCCCCGGTAATGCATATTCCGCTGGAAGATCTCCCAGTGGAGGCGGCCCTGCCAGCCGTCATCATCCGACGTGAGAATCTCCGCCGCGTGGTTTTTTCCGTCCACAGCCACCAGGCCCAGCTCGTCAGCCTTCCCGAACCGGCCGCCCGCGAGGTGGGTGAACCCGACGTCTTCCAGTTCCGTTTCGTAGCCGCCGGTTATTTTGCGGTACCATGTTTCACCTTTTTCCGGAAAGACCCAGAAGCGATCGGCTCCTGTGAAAACGAGGGCGCCGTCGCTGTCGCCATGTCGTTCCGGTCCGATCCAGTCGACCAGCTCGATACTACCGGCTGCCTGAGTGCTCCGGTAGCGAAACACGCCGTCCGATTCCCTGTCGAGAAACTGAAATTCCCCTTCTTCGCCGATAAACAGAATAAGGCGCACGACTTCGCCGTCTTCAACGCCTGGAAGGACGGCAGAGATGACATCATCCTCGCTCCGGGCGTTGAATTGATCGACGATTTCAATCTCGCCTTCGGAAAAGCGCAGTGCCCGGCCATAGCCTTTGTGCCCTGTGACAAGTTCCTTTTCCCCGTCGCCGGTGGCATCAAAAACACTGATCTGCGCGGGGTTCAGCTCTCTGAGCAGGCCTTCCCGGAGGGGGGAGTCGCGGCCGACCTGTTCAAACGAATAGGGCCCGTCTTTTTCCGAAGCGAGAAACACCGGCCCTTCCCGCGGCGTAAATACCATCAGCCCCGAGCGGTCCGGACCAAAGACGTCCAGAGCCCGCACCGCTTCCGGTTTCCGCCGCACGCCCTCCAATGTCTTTCGGGACAGGATTTCCCAGCCGGCGGCGGGGTCCTTCCGGTTTACGGGCTGTGCGACCAATAATTCCGAGTCCCCCGCGTTGTTTGTGATAAGGACCAGTTCGTCATAATTATCGCCATTTAAATCGATTGCCGTACAAGCCAGCGGTTCAGCCGCGTCTTCGAGGCGAATGTTGCGGGGGAATGTCAGCCGGTCGTCCTCGTCGAGGCGCGTAAGGCCGATGGTTTTTTCCTCCGCGCTGACAAGAACCACTTCCCTGCCGGCATTGCCCTTGTAAAAGCGGCCCGTGGCGAGCGAGGAGACGCCGGAAAACGAAGGAAATATACGGGGCGTGCCGTAGCCCCCCTGTTTTTTGGCATAGAGCATCATTTCCGGGCGTTCCGGATTTGCCGCCACAATATCGTCACGGCTGTTACCGGTGAGGTCGCCGATGGCGTAATGCGCGCCCTTACGGCCGGGTTTGGCGACCGGGTGAATTTCCGGACGCGGCATTTCTTCGGAAGCCAAGCCTTCTTTTTTCTTTTCTTTCCGGTCTTTTCGAGCGATGTGAAAAAATTCAAGGGTTCCGCTTTTGGCGTCCACTACGCCGAACAGCGGGGGCTCGTCTTTTGCGGTTGGTAGTTGAACCACCTCACGGATCGAGTGGTCGAAACGAAAATGGCGCTCCGGGCCGAACTTGCCATCTGATTGTTGTTCACGCAGGATGAGCGACTGCTTCTCGTCCGACGCGACGTAAAGCAAGTCGAGCCGGCCGTTCCGCGAGATGTCCGAAGTCATCAGGTTAAACGGATTCTCGCCGGTGATGTAGTAGACCTCCGGTTCCGGGCGCCTGTCTTCCTTGCGGCGGAAGATACGCAGCGCATCGGAGCTCAACACCAGCAACTCCGAAGCTCCGTCGCCCTCCAAATCCGCGATTTCCAAGGTCTTGGCCCAACCCAGGGGATCGAAATTATCATACTCATGCGTTTGGGTCCATTCGCCGGACGCATCCTGGTAGCGAATTGTGAGCGGCACATCCCGCCCCGTATAAGCGAGGTCGCCGAGGCCGTCGCCGTCAAGGTCGCCCACCGCGAGGTCGAACAGGGAAAACCCGACGGTGATCCCGCGGCTGTTAAAGCGCGCATCTTCCAGGACCGGGCTCCAACGGTTGCGGCTCAAAAGAAGTTTTTCGATTTCCGGCAAATCCCCGGCCTCCTGCTGAAAAAAGAGCTCGATTTTTGAAATGTCATTATTGATTACGGCGAGATCGTTGCGGCCGTCGCCGTTTATATCGTGCACCTTCAGGGCTCTCGTGGACCAGTCGAGCTTGAGCACCTCGGGCTCGGCGAAGGTGAAGGCCGGCTCTTCCGCCATCAGCGGCGCGGCGCAACACGTTGCCGCAAGGGCGAGGCCCAGGGCCGGGATTGCCGGGTGTCGCAGGCTCACTGTTCGCCCTCCTCTTCCACCAGCAGGCCATTCATGAAAAACCCGTCCTTTTCCTCGGCAAGCTCCACAACCAGATGGACGGGGGCGTCGAAGGCCTCCGCCAGAACTTCCGGGTCAAAGGATTCCCCCGCCCCGTTAAACGCGCCTGATTGCTCCATCACGCCGACAAACTGTCTTATTTGCCGGGAAACATCCATATAGGAGCGGGTGACCACCGGCTGGGGCTGCTCGATCCGTTCAAACAAGCGCTCGATTTTCGCCTGCTGCCAGAATCCGGAACTTCCGTTTCCGATCCCCGACAGGATGGACTTGAGGAGCCCCAACGGCCCGCTGTTCAAAATGAAGTGCGTACGAGTGACGACATAACTCATTTGATCCTCCTGAGCGATTTCGCCCGCGCCTTGCTGCCCGCCGAAGGTGTAAATGGTCTGCCCTTCGAATTCCTGTTCCTTGATCATGGGACGAATGCCGGGGTTCATGTCTTTAAAGGCTTCCAGCGCTTGATTCAACGCACGCGCGTCCACCAGTCTTATGAACTGAACCTGCTGGAACGCGGGCTTTTCCTCGTCCGAACGACCTTCTTTCCCGAACCTTGCGGCCGTGAACATCTCAGGCTTGAAATTTTCGAATATGGCGGCGCGTACATCCACGCCGGTTTGCGACTTTATTTGTTGCAGCTGATTGTCGACAATGGATGTCGCGGCCGGACTGGTGGATTCCAGGATTTGTTCCAATGTCACAAGCATTCCTGAAAAATCGAACACCGAGACGGATGCGGCTGTTGCGTCCTTTGGGATACTCCGGGCTTCCGGGAGCGGGCGATCCCCGTATTGGACTAAGGACAGCAGGCCGGCTTTTTCGCGGAACAACAGGCCGCTGTTTCCACGGATGCCATCCTCGATCAAATCGAGGTCAACGTAGAGCGCCTGGAGGGCTTCAAGAGAAAGCGCTTTTTCCGCGGCCTGCGCGCTGATGCCGAGGTTGGCGCCGTTGTTGTTCTCGATCCATGCCTTCAGCGCTTGGTTTATTTTGGGCATGATGGAAGCGAAATTCACATACATGCGGAAGTCGCCCGGACCGCCGGCGTCCAGCGAGCGGCGGTAGTGCGGCGTTGCCGCAAGCGATTCGTACGAGCCCTCCTTGAGCGCTTCCACCGTATCGCGCAGGCGACTGGCCGGGGAGGCCAGCACAAAGACGCCGTCCACAAGCGCGTAGCCGTCCTCGATATAGGTCTCTTCCCCGTCGTAGGCTTCGTCGAGATATAGGGTTTCGCCCATGAAGTTTTCCGTAAGCAGTTCATGCTCCATTTCAGGATTCGCTTCTTTTTGTGCCTCCGCATTGCGTTCAAACTGAATTTTCATCAATTCGTGCAGGCGTTCGGCGTCACCCGCGAAATCCGCCAAAGCCGCGAAATTCGGGCGATCCTCTGTTTGAAGCAACAGGTCGGAGAAATTGAAGACCGCCACGCCATATTGTCCGGGAAAGAGCTCCAACAGCTCTTCTTGCGTAAGCCCGAACTCCTCCTGAAGAACCGTTTTAAAACGCTCCGGGTTGTCGTCCGAATCCGCGTCCGGATTAAAGAACCCCTCCCGGATTTCATCGGTCATCAACTCCTGAAACGGATGTTTCTCCCAGCGCTCGCGCAGGGCCGAAACATTTTTCAGTTGAACGACCAGTTCCACATCCTTCTGCAGGAGGTCGAAGAAGGAGGCCTCTTCCCTTTCACTGCCGAAGGATTTATTGACGGCCGGCTGGAAACAGAGCGCTGTCAGCGCAAACAGAAGGAAGATCCGAAGAGATCGCAGGCTGAGAGCGAGCCGCTTGGGAGTGCGGGGGCGGGAGTGATCGGGTTTTAACATAATAAGCTTCGCGTTGGCAAGGTGTTTAAAAGAGGGGCGGGGTTAGTTGCCGTTTTCTACGGAGCCGTCCTCCTCCTCCTCCTCCTCCTCCTCCTTCTCTGCGCTTTCGAGAGCGGGCGGGCTCAAGTAGCGGAAGCCGGAGTTCGGGTTGCGGGGATCAAAGGCATACGCATCACGGTTTTCCAGGAAAGAGCGCAGCGTTCGACTCGAGATCGCGAAACCCAGGCCCTCCGCTCCGGCGGCGGCAATCTTCATATTTGTTACGCCGACCACTTCCCCCTGAAGGTTGAAGAGCGGGCCGCCGGAGTTGCCCGGACTGATTTGGGTGGTTGTCTGGATGTAGAGCAGGCCATTGATGACCCGGTTGGTCACGCTGATGATTCCCTCGGAAACGGTGCGGTCGAGCCCCATTGGACTGCCGATGGCAAAGACGCTTTGCCCTTCACGGAGCTTGCGCTCGGGCGGGGCAAGGGCGACGGTCTCGAACGGGCCCTCGTCTTCAGCGTCGATTTTCAAAAGAGCGAGATCCAGCGTCGAGCTGATAGCGACGATCCGGACACGATTGTAGGTTTCGCGCGTAAGTTCGCGGCCTGTGTTTTTGAAGACGGTGATGGAGATGCGGTGTTCTCCCGCGACCACATGATTATTCGTCACGACATACCCGTCCGGGTGAATGACAAAGCCCGACCCCATGCCGGTGGGTGTCTGCACAAGGGTGACGGCTTCGCCGAGTTCCTCCACCCAATCACGAATGGGACGATCCCGGCGGTCTTCCCCCAGGCGGTAGAGACGGTCTGCCGGGGCCCCGGTTTGCGTCGTTCCGGTCTCCTCATCGATTTCCCGTATTTCCGCAACCGCGTCCTTCGGGACTTCGATCACATCAAATCCGAGATCAATATAATATTTGTCGGGGCGTTCCCAGGCGAGCGTGCCTTGAAGGGAGCCACCTTCCTTCAGGTCCAATGCATGAAATGCCTGCAAGGGACCCGCGAAGAGGCAGAAGAACAACAATAGAAAGGTATAACGAGGCATACGGATGGATGTAAAAGCAAACACGAGCCCTGGGACTAGCCGCCCGTCGGCCTTAGCCTGCCGGCAAAGTCCGACAGGCGGCTGTCGGGGAGGAAATATCATGACAATAAGGGTGGAATAAGGAAGGTAAATTAATAAAAGCGTATTTAAAGACGCCTTCCGGCTCAAATCGAGTCCAATTTTACCCGAATGCCCGGGGTTTTCGGTTGGCGCCCTCTTCCGTGCACCCAAGCCAAGCGTCCCGCACCGATTCCTTCGGCGCCGAAGCATTCCGCAAGCAAACGCAACCGGTTGACGATCCATCCGCAGCGATGCTCGTAATTCCGTCCAGTTACCGGGCATTCCCCGCACACAAATTTAATAGCGTTGATCATAGAGCATCAGGTCCAACCCCAGAATCATCCGCCACAAGCGCTCAAAAGCCGCCGACTCCACGCTCCGGAAATACTCCATGGATACATGAGTTTGTGGATCGGCGGCATTCAGTCGCACGCCCCACAAGGGAACCACGGAATCCGGAAAGATAGCATAGCGCAGATCGCCGACCACATCCGGCAGCTCCGGGTGGCGATACAGGTAGCCCTGGGAAAAGAAGCGGAAGCGTTCGACATCCTTCAACTGGGTTGACGCATTCGGCAGCAGCCCCTTTGCATCCGCCGGTGTGAAAGCCGCGACCTTCTCACCCGGATACAACCGGCTGTCTCCAAGAGGGCCCAGCCAGACGCCATCAACATAATAATGCCCGCCCTCGCGGTAAACGATACGCCAAAGCAATAAATTTCCCAGTGAAGGACGAGCCGTCAATTCCCCGGCATTGTGCGCGCGGGCTTCTGCCAACCCGCGCGCATAATCCTCGGCACGCTCGCGCTGCACAACCCCGAGCCCCAAATAAAGAACACAGAGAAAAAGCGCCATACGCGCATACCCTGGTCCGTTGCGAAGCGCTGCAAAGGCCAGCAGAGCAAGCAGTGGTCCGGTAAAAAGCGGGTCGATGATCGAGATAATATCCCACGACTCGCGGTGCGAGCTGAACGGCCAGTAAAGCAAAGTGCCGTAGCTGGTGCACGCGTCGAGGACCCCGTGAGTCAAAGCCCCGGCGATGGCGAAACGCGCCAGCATGCGAAAGTCGGGATTACTCCGGAAAAGCAGCAAGCGGAACAGGCAGGCGACAAGCAATCCGATCACCGGCGCGACAATCAGGGCATGGGTAAAATGACGATGATACTCCAGCTCCAGCAAGGGATCGCTTGCCGACTGGATCAGGACATCGATATCCGGCGCCGCTCCCGCGGTCGCGCCGACCACCAAAGCCAGACGAACATGCCGACCCCCACTGAGGGCGGCGGCAGCGGCGGCGCCTAAGCTGGCTTGGGTGAATGGATCCATTTTCATGCGAATTTGACTCACTGACATGAATCCCGCAACAAGAAGGAGGCTTTTGCATCGCGATTTGGACGGCATGTGTTGCTCCCTCTCCTCGGTTGCAGGAAAGAATTACCGAATCGAAGGTGGGGTCATTATCACGGGGGTTTCAAAACAACGTTCCCACCCGATAAAAATGGCGCCAAATTCGGTTTTTAGGGTTGAAGTGGCGCCATTTTTACCGCATCGATCTGTTATGCCAAAATACGAGACTAAAGTTCACCGTGGCCGTATGAACCTTCGGCTTCCCGGGGAAATTCTCAACGGAATCGACAGCGCTCGCGTTTCGGGTGAAACGCCGAAGTCGCGGAACACATGGATCATGGACGCGATTGAGAAAAAACTCGCCGAGGAGGCCCCTGCGCTGTTTGGAAAGCCGGCGCCCTACAAGGAATCGGCGTTGACGTATTATGAATTCTTCGCAGGCGGAGGAATGGCTCGAATGGGCTTGGGAAATGCTTGGCAATGCTTGTTCGCCAACGACAATGACCGCAAAAAGGCCGAGGCCTATGCATTGAATTGGGGCGGCGCGGATCTGAAAGTTTGTGATATCCGTGACATCGAAACCAGCCAGCTTCCGGGGCAAGCCGACTTGGCCTGGGCGTCTTTTCCCTGTCAGGATCTTTCCTTGGCGGGAGCGGGAGCCGGATTACGCGGGATGAATTCGAGCACGTTTTGGCCTTTTTGGGACCTGATGAAACGCCTTGATTCAGAGTCCAGAAAGCCTCGAACAATCGTTTTGGAAAATGTTCCCGGAGCCATCTCGTCGGACAACGGCAAAGACCTTAAGACTATTTTGACCTCGCTGGCGGAAAAGGGATACGTTTTCGGCCCCCTCGTTATCGATGCCGCCCATTTTCTGCCCCAATCACGGCCGCGTCTGTTCATTGTTGCCGTGGATGAGAGCATTGCTGATATCAAGGATCTTGTGGTTGATGCTCCTGAGCGGCCGTTTCATACGGAAGCCTTGGAGGAGGCTTTTGACCGCTTTCCTGAACCGCTTCGGGAAAATTGGCGGTGGTGGCGCTTGCCGACGCCACCGGAACGGACCTCAGTCTTGCGGGATTTGATCGACCAAGAGCCCGTCGGTGTTGAATGGCATACCCGTGAGGAAACGCAACGTCTTCTCGACATGATGAGTCCGGTCAACCTGCGAAAAGTCGAAGCGGCTCGAAAGTCAGGGGAATTCACAGTGGGGACGCTTTATCGCAGAACCCGTGAAGTTTCCGGCAAGAAAATGCAGCGCGCCGAGGTCCGGTTTGACGATGTGGCGGGGTGCCTCCGGACGCCGCGCGGAGGTTCGAGCCGTCAGACCTTGCTCATTGTCGATGGCGAGTTCATTCGCTCACGGCTTCTTTCTCCACGAGAGGCGGCGCGCCTGATGGGTCTGCCCGATGCCTACAAGCTGCCACAGCGCTACAACGATGCTTATCATCTCGCTGGGGATGGGCTTGTTGTTCCGGCCGTTTCTCATCTTGTGCAACATTTGCTTGAACCGATCGCCTGGCGACGCAATTTTAAGCGCGATGTCGCCGTCTGAACTCACCGCCCGGTTAGAAAGGTTTGTCGAGGAAGAGTCTTTTTATGGAAAAGGCCCCCTCTGTGTGTCTTTGGTGGTCACGCGGCAAGCCTGTGACAAGGGCCTGCCTCTGGATCCGCCAAACCTGCTTACGGAACGAGGCGGCCAAGTATTGGGGCTCGGGAAAGGAGCAGTTCAAAAAATCCTTGCGGATCACGGGATAAAACGGGTGCTCGCAGCCGAAGGCGGTCGCACAAGTCGCGGCAGCATCGACAACATGCGGGCCTATGTCGAGCTACTCAATGAACTCCACTCTTTGGGAAGCGCCGATCTTGATGCGATCGAAAGGTTTTGGGTCGAGCAGGTCCGGCGCTACTTCAATCAACGTCCTTTCAAGCTGAAGTATGATCAATCCAAGGGGCTTAGGGAAGTTGTTCGCGACATTTTTGACCAAGCAGTCGAACGCCAAAAGGAAGCCGGCGGGACGATGTACGCCGGGGCGGTTTTGCAACACCTTGTCGGAGCGAAATTAGACTGTGCGCTTGGTCTTGGAGCGTTCGAGCATAACAGCTTTTCGTTTCAGTCCTTATTGATCCGCAATGGACTGACGGTCAATCCCTGCCG
>JBKGYB010000018.1:0-16928 GCA_046546295.1 Opitutales bacterium
CGATACCAGCGGCGTGCAGGAGTTGCCGCCGACCTATGTGGACGCGTATCGTTTCGATGCGATCGAAAACGAGAATCTTGGTTCGACCACGGTGATTACAGCGGAGGAACTGGAACAGCGTCAGCCCGAGAGCGCGTTCGACGCTTTGCGTCTGGCGCCGGGCGTGAATCTGCGCCGCAACGGCGGACGGGGAGCCCAGTCAACTGTGGCCATTCGTGGTCTCGCGGGCGAGCAAACACTGATCATGGTGGACGGTGTGCCCGTGCGCAATCCCGCCAGCATTGGACAAGTGAATCTGGATTTTTTACCGGCGCATGACATTGAACAGATTGAGGTGCTGCGCGGCGCTCAATCCGTTCGGCATGGCGCGGATGCCATGGCGGGGGTGATTAATATTGTTACAAAGAAAGACGCCGAACCAGGTGTTCAGGGCTACCTTGATGTATCGGGCGGCTCGGATCAGACCCGGCAGGCACAAGCCGGCATGAGCGGACGGTCCGGCCCGTGGAATTTCCGCGCCGACTACAATTATTTGGAAACGGACGGCTTTTCCCGTTTGTCGCCGCGGGATGCCGAGGAAGACGGTTTCGAAAACAAGCAGATCTCCCTGCATGCGGGTCGCGAGCTTGGGGATCGGGGTGATGTCCGCGGCTTTTATCAGCGGCGTGAAATCCATACCGAATTCGATTCTTTCCCGCCACCAAATTATGATCCCAATCCGGATGACCCGCTACCGAATACCGAAGAGGATACCGATCTCTTACAGTTGCATGCGAACTACCAAGTGATCCCCGAATTTTGGGAAACGCGTCCGGAGATAAGCTGGTCGCAAATCGACCGTACTACGGTCGACAGGGATGGTGGCGCCGAGTTGGACAGCGAGAGTTTCAATGTCGATTGGGAAAATGCTTTTCAAGTCCGCGAAGGCACTCGTCTTATTGGCGGCGCTGAGTATGAGCACCTTGATGCCGAGAGCGTAGGGGAGTTCGAAGAAACGACGGAGACGCAATCCCTGTACGGCTTGATCCGCCAGCGTTTATTCGAACGCTTTACACTGGAAGGCGGTTTGCGCTACGATGATAATGACCGTTACGGCTCGGAGACGACCTATCGCGTGGCTGCGGCCTGGGAAAATGATGCGACCGGGACCTTGCTGCATTCCAGTTATGGAACCTCCTTTCGCGCGCCTCGCTTGGCGGACCAGTTCAGTGCTTTTGGAGGCTTGGCGGTGCCCAATCCGGACCTCGGACCGGAGGAAGGCGAGAGCTTTGATGCCGGGATCAAACAGTCCTTTATGGACGAGCGTGTGACGGCCGGAACAACGTATTTTTATAACGACATCGAGGACCAAATCGCTTACGACTTCGATCCCTCGACTTTTACGGGAACATTCGTGAATCTCGACAGCGTCCGGACCCAAGGCTTCGAAACAACGGTTGATTTCGTAATAACCGAGCAGGTGAGCCTTCACTTGAACCATACTTGGACGGAAACACTGGATCGTGACACCGGCGAGGAGCTCGCCCGTATTCCTGAACATGAAGCTGCGGCGATTCTGAATGTCGCCCTGATGGACGAGAAGCTGAACCTCAACCTGCGCGGGCGTTATATTGGTTCGCGTTTTGACCAGAGCGGTGGAGTAGATGAGCGCGGCGGCTATGCCGTTTGGGACGCCAGCGCTTCATATGCCATAAATGACCGGTTCCGCGTTTACGGAAGCGTTGAAAATATCTTTGATCGGGACTATGAAGAGATTGATTTATATGCGACGCAGGATTTGAGCGCTTTTGTTGGCCTTCGGTACAGCTGGGGCGGGGATCAATGACTGCGGCTTTTTCAGCTTTGCTCTGATTAAGGCCAAGGTAAAACGTCGGGGTGTTTGCGGTTATCGTGACCGCAACCATCCCGGCGTAAAGCCGGTCGCTACAGTCTGATAGGGAGCGGGTTTGTCCAGCGATTCGGGGCGCTGCGGTTATCGTGACCGCAACGATCCCGGCATAAAGCCGGTCGCTACAATCGCGGCGGCCATGATCCCGGCGTAGGTTCGACAAGGCTCACCTCAGGAAAGCCGGTCGCTACAAGAATTCAAGTTTTCCAAACTCACATATAAAGACAATTTCGGGTTGAGTCATTCGTGAGGGCCTGAAAAATCAGACAGCCAAACATACAATCCAAACAAAAGGAAAAAGATGCCGGGACGTATATATACAAGAACGGGTGATAAAGGAATGACGGGCGTCGCCGGAGGCGGACGCGTTGACAAGGATGATCCCCGGATGGCGGCAATGGGTGACCTGGATGAGGCGAATGCAACACTCGGCTATTTGCGCGCGAAGCTGCCTGTGGATCATGACTGGCAGCCGGGCCTGCATCGCATACAAAAGGAATGGATGGATGCGATGGGTCACCTTGCCAAGCCATCGGACGTCGACAAGCCGCGTCACGTGCCGCTTCCGGAGGAGAGCGCAAAATGGGCGGAGGAGTGGATGGATGCGATCGAGGCTTCCCTTGAATCCGCGACCGAATATTTCCTGCTGCCGGGAGGCAACGAGGTGTCCGCGCTCTGCCACATGATCCGCACCCAGATACGTCGGGCCGAGCGCTCGCTGGTCACGCTCTACAAGCATGACCCGGGGCCGCAATGTATCCTGGAATATGTGAACCGTTTATCGGACCTCTTTTTTAAACTGGCTCGTCAGGAAATGGCGCGCAGTTCCATCGAGGAAGATCGTTGGCAGTTGTTCCGCTACAAACGGAAAGCCGGGAAGGGTGAATAGCCCTGAGAAAATGAACAGTTCAAGCGACAGGCCCGGGCAGATCATCTTCGTGACGGGTGGCTGCCGGAGCGGCAAGAGCTCATTCGCGGAACGCACGGCGCTTCAACGCGCCGGCACGTGTGCGTATATCGCGACGGCCGAGGCTTGCGACGAGGAGATGTCCGAACGCATACGCCGGCACCGGGAGCGGCGGGGCGAGCGGTTTCACACCATCGAAGCGCCCCTCGAACTGGCGGCGGCCCTGGCACGGGCGCCCGAGGAATCAGGCGTTGTCCTGATTGATTGCCTGACGGTCTGGATGGGGAATTTGATGCATCATTGCGGGGAAGAATTCAGTGAAGACAACCCTCGCATAGGGGCATTTCTGGATGCGCTGGAATCGCCGCGAAAGGATGTTGTGATCGTCAGCAATGAACTCGGCATGGGCGTTGTACCGACTGACGCGCGGGTGCGCCGGTTCCGGGATGTCGCCGGTCGATTGAACCAGCGGGTCGCTGCGCGGGCGGACGAGGTGTATCTGTGTGTGAGCGGAATACCCCTCTGTATTAAAGGCAAAGGGACGAAGTTCGGCGAATGAAGGGCACATGTATCAGTATTCTAGGCACGGCTTCCGATGTCGGCAAGAGCGTGCTGGCGACGGCGTTGTGCCGCATTCTGAAAAACCGCGGCTATTCGGTGGCTCCGTTCAAGGCGCAGAATATGTCAAACAACTCCTTTGTCACCGCTACGGGCGAAGAGATGGGGCGGGCGCAGGTCGCCCAGGCGGAAGCCTGCGGCTTGCACCCGTGCGCCGACATGAATCCGGTGCTTTTGAAGCCGAGCGGCGACTGTGAATCCCAGGTGGTTGTGCAGGGGCACGTAATCGGCCGGTGCAATGCCCGTGATTATTTCAAGGATACGAGCGCGCTCTTTGATCGTGCAATGGAGAGCCTGGAGCGCTTGAGGTCAAAGTACGACATCGTGGTGATGGAGGGCGCGGGTTCCTGTGCGGAGGTTAATTTGCGTTCGCGCGATTTCGTGAACTTCCCGATCGCCCGGGCGGTGGATGCCTCGGTCATTCTGGCAGCGGACATCGAACGCGGGGGCGTGTTTGCCCAGATTGTGGGCACGCTGGAAGTTGTGGATCCGGAAGACCGGGCTAGTGTGAAGGGTTTCCTGATCAACCGTTTTCGAGGGGACGCGGGGCTTTTCAGCAATGGCATAGAGTATCTTGAACAACGCACCGGGCGAAAAATTTTCGGTGTGGTGCCGCACTTTCACGATATCCGCATCGACCAGGAGGACGGTGTCGCGATCAACCGCTTGGTGGACCGGGGTTTCCCGGAAGGGGGCTCCCTCAATATCGCGGTGATATGCTTGCCCCGGATGTCGAACCAGACGGATTTCGATGCTCTGGAGCGGACCGATGGTATAAACGTGAACTATTTGGGCGAAGCGAGAGATCTGAAAGATTACCAGCTTTGCGTGCTGCCCGGGTCGAAAAATGTTCGGGGCGATTTGAAGTGGCTTTTGGAGGAAGGCTGGGGTGAGCGGTTAAAGGATTTCGTTGGGCGGGGTGGGCATCTGGCAGGCATTTGCGGCGGCTATCAGATGCTGGGCCAAACGATCACTGATCCGAAGGGGGTGGAGGATACGGCGGGGCATTCAGAGGGGCTTGGTTTGTTGCCGGTGCATACGGTTTTGGGCTCCCGCAAGGAATTGTGGCAGGTCACCGGTCGTGCCTTGCTGTCGGATGCGTCGGTGTTCGGATATGAGATCCACATGGGCGCCACTGAGCGAAGCGCCGGTGAACCTGCGTTCGAGCTGGTTCGGGCCGATGGATCGGTGGTTGCAGACGGCTGCGTAGCCGCGGACGGCCGGGTGTGGGGTAGTTATGTGCACGGTTTGTTCGATTCCGCTTCTTTCCGGAATGAATTGTTGCGGCGTTTCAATCCCGCGTTTGAAGGTCCGTGGGTGGTGGAAGATTATCCGGTTTTCAAGGAGCGACAATATGATGCGCTGGCGGCGCATGTGGAAGCTGCCGTGGATGTGGATGCATTGTTGGAAGCTGTGGGAAAGTGAATATGTCGGCAGGGAGCTATCAGCATGGGGGGAACCCTGAGGCCGACTTCCGGCGACTTGGGCTGGCGCCGCGCGATTTAATTGATTTGAGCGTGAATACGAATCCGCTCGGGCCACCGGATTCGATGCAAAGGATCTGGAATAAAGCCTTCAGAGCAGTCCGGCGTTATCCGAGTCAGGAGGGCGAAGCGCTTCGCGATTTCTATGTCCGGAAATTCTCCCTGCCGCACGACTCCATACTTCCGGGTAATGGTTCCATTGATTTGATGTATTTGGCGAGCCGTGTTTTGGACTTTGAGCGGGCGGTGGCGCCGGCGCCGTCTTTTCACGATTACACGCGCGCCTGTGATACGGCCGGGAAAGCAGTGGACTTTTTCCAGTTGTACGCGAACGACGGGTTTCGTTTGGAGCCCGGGGCAATCGCCGCGTTTGCGCGGAAAAACGGGGCAGGCGCGGTATTTCTGGGCAACCCGAACAATCCGACAGGCGCTGGTCTGTCCGCGGACTCGGTTCTGGAGCAGGTGGATGCCCGGCCGGAACAGGTCTGGTTCGTGGACGAAGCCTTCATCCAGTTTGTTCCCGACATCGAAAAAGCCACCTTGTTGAGGGAGACGGCCTTGCGGCCGAATCTCGTGGTCTTTCATTCGCTGACGAAATTCTATGCGATTGCCGGGCTCCGGGCCGGAGCGGCGGTCAGTCACCCCGAAACAATTGCGCGCCTGCGTGCCGCAGCCGTTCCCTGGCAGGTCAATAACGTGATGGAGGCCTGTTGTGAGGCTTTGTATGACGTGGAGGCGTACGAGCGGGAAACGCTCGACCTTGTGGCCCGTGAACGTGAAGCGGTTCGCACCGCTCTTGAGGCGGTCGAAGGGATCGAGGTATATCCCGGTCGGGCGAATTTCCTGCTTTTCCGGATCAATGTCGCGGAGCGGGCGGACGAACTTATGAGGGGCATGATGGAACGGGGCCTGTATTTGCGCGATTGTTCGAATTTCGCGGGTTTGGGGCCAGGCTATTTCCGGATTGCGATCACGACGCAGGAGCGGCGAATTCGCGCGCTGCAAATACTGCGGGAGGCGGTCGCGGCATTGTGATTGAAGGGGCGGCAGTTTCGGCGCTGGTAGCGGTTGTCCTGGATGCCTGGCTGGGGGATCCGGTTTACCGCTGGCATCCGGTCCGAATGGTCGGGATGTTGATCGGGCGAATTGAGCGTTCTCTTTTTAGTTGCGGTCTGCGGGAGTATTTTGGTGGCGGGCTGCTGGCGTTGTTTACGCTTCTGATTTCCCTGTCGGCGGTTCTCCTCGTGCTGGGGGTTGCCCGCGAGGCGCATCCATTGTTGGGATTCGGGGCGGTTGCATTTTTTCTTTATTCCTCGCTCGGACTGGGAGATTTGGTTCACCATGTACGGCCCATTGCGGAGGCACTGGATGCGGGGCGGCTTGATGAAGCGCGGGATTTAACCCGCCGGATCGTAAGCCGCGACGTCGACGCGCTCGACTCAGAGGGGGTGGCTCGGGCGTCGATCGAAAGTCTGGGTGAAAATTTTGTCGATGCCTGGTGGGCGACGCTCTTCTGGTTCGGCGTCGGCGCGCTGGCGGGCGCTACGCTGCATGCGCCCCCGGAGGTCTGTGGGACACTTGCCGCCGTGCTGCATCGGTGCGTCAATACCATGGATGCTATGGTGGGTTATCGGCACGCGCCTTATGCGCGCTTCGGGACAGCGGCGGCCCGGCTTGATGATCTGTTGAACTGGCTGCCCGCACGCACCGGTGTATTCGTCCTCTACGGAGCTGCCTTGTTCTGCGGAGAGGACGAAAACGCGGGCTGGCGGATCACACGACGCGACCGCCGCAAACACGCGTCTCCGAACTCCGCCTACGGGGAAAGTTTTTTTGCCGGAGCGCTTCATATCGGACTGGGTGGTCCGAACCAGTACCATGGCAGCAGGGTGGACCGGGCATGGCTAGGGACGCCGGAGGTGAAAGTCGACGCGCGCCATGTTCGTCGGGCGCTTCGGCTGGTGCAGTCAAGCGGGCTTACGGGTGTGTTTTTTTTCGTTGCGGCTTGTTTGCTGATCCACCCGTTTTTATAGGTGGCGCGAGAGCTATTCTTCGACCCTGAACCGCGTGCCGCCGAGCTTCAGGCCGGTATTGCTTTCTTCCGTTTCCTGATCCGGATTTTCCATGCCCAGCCAATGTTTCAGGAGCGCTTGGTGCAAAGCATGCAGCTCCTCGATATTCTGCATTCGGTATTCGATGGTGCGCGCGTGCGTGGTCGCCGGGTATTCCTTTATGACGCGTCCGCCTGACAGATCGGAAGGGTCCGCTTCAACGCCACTGCGTTCAGCGCGTTGTTTCACTCTTTCTTTTGCTTCGTCCAGCCGCCCGGTGGTCATATTCCGGACCCTATCGCCCCCCGGAACGGCGCCTTCGACTTGTTCCAGAACTTCTTCTTCTGTCAGCAAACGGGTATGATAAATACGAATACTGGCGACCCCGTTGGTATCAATTACAAGTTCCTTAACCCGAAAAACCGAAGTTATATATTCGTGGACGGATATTGAGGTGAGTTGATTCCGGTTAATGTGCAGGGCGCCCCCTTGATCACCGGGAAAGATTATACTGAAGACAGCTTTGTTTTCATACGCATCCCGTTCCACGCGCAGGGCATGCGAAAACGAGGGCAGCAATGCGCAAGCCGTGAAAATAAGAAGAAAGAGGCGAAACGGTATACGGTAGGACACGGGAAAATGTTGCAGCCTCCACAGGCTTGAGCCAAGTTTAAAAGAGCATGTTCAGTTGCGAAGACCTCAGTGTATATATCGGGTCCGGGAAGGAGCCGATTCTTGACCATGCTTATGCGAGCTTCGAAGAAAACCGGCTGCATGCCCTGATCGGCCCCTCCGGTTGCGGAAAAACCACATTGATGAAGGCGATGCTCGGCATCCTGCCTGCAGAGGGGCGGGTGTTTTTGCGCGGCCGACCGGTCGGGGAACAGCCTGACTGGCGTGGCGAAATCGGGTTTGCGCCGCAATTCAGCATAGCCCAGCCGCACTTGACCGTCGAGGAAAGCATACGAACGGCACTTGATTTATTTGTTGCCGACCCGCAGGCAAAGAACGGGCGCTTTGAAGAAATCCTTAGCCGGACGGGGCTCGCCGAGCACCGGGGGAAACGCGTCGGCAGTTTGAGTGGGGGCCAGTTGCGGCGTTTAGGCCTGAGCCTGGAATTAACAGGCGACCCCGCCTGTCTGGTCTGCGATGAAGTAACCACGGGGCTCGACCCGAGGTCGGAGGACCAGATTCTCGAAGTGCTGCGTGGTCTGCAAGAGCAACGTGAAAAGACTTTTGTCTGCATCATACATAATCTTGCCAAGCTTGATTTGTTTGATTCCGTGACCGTGGTCCATGAGGGAACGGTGGTGTTTCAGGGGCCACCGGATGCGCTCAATTCGTTTTTCGGCATCACCGATCCGCTCCGGCTCTATGACGTGCTTAATGCGCAGGATCCTGAATACTGGCGCGAGCAAAGATTCAAATATAGCAAGGAGCAGGAGCCCGACGGGTCCGACGCCGGGGGCGCAGGCAGCTCGTCCGAACCGGAGGCGCGCGGGATCGATGAAGCCGTTGCGCCGAAGGGTTGCTTGTCCCGTGCTACTTCCGGCGAAAACCCGCCTGCGCGGGCCATTCCACCACTGCCTTCTTTCCTGTCCCAGGTATGGACCCTGTTAAGGCGTCGCTTGACGCTTTTTGTACGGGATCGCGGCTATCTCTTGCTTACTCTGGGCATTACGCTCGGGTTCCCGTGTCTGGTGGTGATTTTTGCGCTGGACGGGTTGCCGGAAGTTCGCGGTATGGCCCTGCGAGGCGAGCGAGGCTTTCTTGAAGAACTGGAAGCCGATATGGCTTTTCAGGTCGAAGCCATGCAGACGGCATCCCTCGTGACCGGCCTGATCATGTTTCAGGTTATTCTGCTTACCCTGATGGGCAGCAACAACGGAGCGCGGGAAATCGCCGGCGAGCGAACCATCTATGAGAAGGAGCGCTTTTCCGGATTGCGCCCGACAGCGTATGCCACCAGCAAGCTGTTGTTCTGCTGCGCTCTGGCCGCTATCCAGGGGATCCACATGATGGCTTTCGTCAAGTTTATTTGCGGCTTCCCCGGTCCGTGGCTTGCGCAGGGCGGGATGCTTGCATTGGCCTGTATTGCGATGACGGCGGTGTGCCTCGGCATGTCGGCTGTCTTTGACTCCAGCGAAAAGGCCTCCTTGCTCTCGGTCTATCTTGTGGGCTTTCAATTGCCGCTATCCGGCATTGTGCTGGCTTTGCCGGAGGCGATTGTCTGGTTGTGCCGGCCTTTTATCAACGCGTACTGGGGTTGGGCCGGTTATTTCGGCTCCATGATCGAGTCCCGGTTCTACGACGCCTACCGGCTACAGGCAACGGAGTATATTCCGTCACCCGAAGTGGCCGCCTTTGTCCTGCTCCTGCACACCGTAGTGGGAGCGGGGATTGTCTTTTTAGGTTGCCAACGAAGAGGATGGAAATAATTATTAACCTCGTGTTGTTCTTTACCTGTATGCTGCGAATGCGCAACCCCCGATATACTCCTGTTATGAATCGTCCGGGGCCATGAGCCTCAAATCGCTTTAAAAAAATGGCAAAAAATACCGTGAAGATCTCCATTATAACAGGATCAGGGGTACTCGTAATTGCCCTGCTAATTGCGATTTTCATTGTGCAGCGCAGCCCTTTTTCAAATCTGGAAACGTTTCCTTATTCCGAGTATCTGGAGCATCCGGGCGATTTTTTGGGGAACCGCTATCTGCTGGAGGCTCAAATTGATTCGCAACTTGCCTGGGAGGAAGAGGTCGGACGGCTGCTGGCTGTCACCACACGCGAATCCGGGAAACGCATCCCTGTCTACGTGCCGGCTGACCTTGAAACAAACTTGCATACGGGGCAACGGTACCTTATAAAAGTTGCGGTGAAAGAAGGGGGGCTCATTCATGCGGAAGCGCTTAAAAAGTACTGATTTTTATCTTTCGAAGGAGTTTATCGTGCGGGCGTCTTTTATGTTGGCCGGGGCGCTCTGCCTGATTCTTCCGGCGGTGTTCGTGGGCGCCCAGGCGCCGCCGCTATCCTCATCACAAGGGCAGGGAAGTTCCACCGGCGGCAAAACGGGCGCCGTCATGCAAACCGGCAGCGGAGAGACGGAAAGCAATGCATTTATCAGGGCGGCCGACCGTGTATTTGATCCCGAAAGCGACGCGCTTAATTTTGAAGAGGGGACGTTTTCCTGGAAGGGGAGGACATTTAATTTATCGGAAGCGCGCGTCTTTCGTGCGCGCTTTGAACGCTATTTGGGGACGGATCCGAGACCGAATTACGACGACTACGAAGCCGTAATTCACGAAATTCTCGACGAGCTGTCGGTAGCGCCGGCTGAAGATTCCGAGGAAGCTGTGCGGGATACGGTGTTCGATGCCTGGGATTTGATGTTTGATGCGGCTGAATATGAAATGGACGGAGGCAACTCCCTTGTCATCGCCAATCAAGTGCACAATGCATGGCGCATTCGCCAAGAGATGCGCGAGTCAAGGCTCTCAAAGAGCGAGCTTGAGCGACGACGTGAAGCGGAGGAAAGTATCGTCGCCAACCGAGAGCGCATGCTGAGAAGCGCCCGGGAGCGACAAAGGCGAGCGGAAGCGGAAAGCGGGGACAATGGTAACGGTAACGGGAACGGGAGTGATTCCGAAGGGGAGGAAGGTCCGGGTTTAAGCTCGGAAGCAAGTTTTCGCGCACGTGATCTTGCACGTACGATTGAGCGTATTGGATCAATTGAAGTGGAACAGGCGAAAAGCGGAACCCAGGCAAAGCTCGAGTTCCAATCGCAAATCGTCAGCTTATTCATGCAACGCCGCTTTCGTCATGTGCAGATAAGCGCCGGATTTTACCGCAAGACCTTTGCGGGTTCTTCGCAGAAGCTTGAAGTCGGGACGGGAGAGCTGGAAAATTTTTTCCCGGATGCGGACATGAGTTTTACGGTCAACACGCTGGAATACCTTGCGAATGAAGCGATTAACGATGTGCGCACAGGCATGGAAGCAGTGGAAAATGCTTATGAATCAGGCAATAAAGTACGCGCCCTTGAACGGCTGCAGGAAGCATTTCTTCTCGGGGAGCATCTACCCGAGGTATACCAGTTCGACCGCGAAAAACGCCGTGATTTGTTGAAAATTTACCGCAACATGCGCAAGGCGCGGGAACTCGCGAACGCCAAGGATTACAACTCCGTGGAGCGCATCGCGGGCAAGCTCAATGAGATGGCGGATGACTTTCCCGCCGCCAGCATTCTCGGTGCTATCAACACCGCGCGCAGCGCAAGCAACTTTGCCGTTTTCGCAGCCGAGCAATACCGCAGCCAGGGAAATATTGATCGAGCGCGCGATGAATTGAAACGGGCGATAGAAATATGGCCGACCAATCCAAGGATCCGCGAGTTTCAAACGGACACCACTGCCATGACCAACCGCAGACAGCAGGCTGTGGACGCCTTTGATTCCCTGGTGGAGCAGGGTGCTGAGCGCAGAATCCACGAGCGTCGCAATGAACTGGGCGTCGCGCTTATTGACGATGACGAGCGGTTGGCTCAGTTGGAGGAAATCGTCAACCGCTTCGCCCGCATTGAAATGCTGCTTTCCCAGAGCGAGGAAATGAAAAAGCAGGATAATTTCCATGCCGCCTGGGACTTGCTTGAAGAGGCTGCCGCACTTGACGACGACGATTCCCGTGTCAATCGGGCCCGAGCCGAACTTGCGCCCCGGGTATCCGAATATGTCCGGATGCTTGACGCCGGCGAGCGCAACGAGGAGGAGGGTCGTCATGCTGCGGCATTGGCCCGATACTTGAACGCGCAGGACATTTACCCGGCCAGCCGTATAAGTCGGGAAGGCATCGAGCGATCCAGCGAGGCGATTATGAATGACCTGCGTGACGCACGGGGTGAGAAATCCCCGGATGAGGCGTCTGCTTCCGTAGACGGCAACGGGCTCAGTCGTTCCCGTTGACAGGGCTTCTCAAAAAAAACGCCGAAACAACAATAATTTGACAAACCTGGTCAACTTGTTAACATGAACCATTAATAACAGTTATGCCGACAAAAAAGACAGCAATGAAAGGGATTTCCCGGATCGACTCCGGTTCGACTCACGGTTGGTTCGTTCGCGCCTATCGCAATGGCAAAACCTATTCCAAACTTTTCAGTGACAGGAAATGCGGAGGAAAGGGGAAGGCGCTTAAACTGGCGAAAGAGCACCGCGACGAACTGCAGGCGAAACTTGAGAAAATCGCCAAAAAATAAGTTTCGCAAGGGAAGTCGATTTACAAGCGTCGGGTTGTTTCATCCCGCATGCCGGAGGAGGTTTTGTGCGTTGTGGTGAAATACCGCGTCCAGTTCCTCTTTCGTTAAATGGGCCTCCTCGCGTATGGACTGCAGGAACCGGCTGAAGCCGGGCTTTTTAGCGCCACGCGGATAGAGTCGGAGCGGATAGTCGGAACCAAACAGGATTTTATTGGAGCCGACAATATCGATCACCCGACGAAAGATGCTCGGGTGATAGAGCAGTGGGCTTGCGGCACTGTCGTAGTAAACATTTTGGAGGGAATCTTTGACTTTCGGGTTGAGTTCAAAAAAGGGAAGACCGCCGCCCCAGTGGGCGAGGATAATTTTCAGATCCGGGCTTTCGGAGGCCATGCGCAGAAAGTCGTTCAGCGGAGTCGGTATGCTGGCCGGGTGATCATGTCCGGCTGTTTCCGTGGCGTGTATAAGGACCGGCCAGGCATTTTGCGCGCACCAATCGGCGATCATGCGCCAGCCGGGTGTTTGTGAGCCGAAGCGTTGAATGCCGGGGTGCAGTTCCCCGACGCCCACCAATCCGAGTGCGCGCGCCTCCTCCAATTGTTCTAGAATGCATGCCTCGCTTTGACCGGGGTGTATGGCGGCGAACCCGCTCAAACGGTCGGGAGCCGTGCGCACCCATTCGGCAATTGAGTGGTTGTGCCAGCGGCAGGTGGCTTCGTGCTCCCAATACCAGCCGGTTAGAACCGCGTGCCCGACCCCGGCTTCATCCATGGCGGCCAGCATTTCCGTACGGCTTGCCCAGCCCTGCAGGGAGGGTTTCACCTTGGGGGCTACGAGTTCCGCCCAATGGCGTTCATTGCGGCTTTCGGCCCAGACTCTCGGATTTTCCCTGACCTCTTTCGGGTAGCAGTGTGTGTGGCTGTCGATGGTTTGCACGTTTTGAAGAATTAGACGGGTGCGTGAAGCGGCGCAAGCAAACGCGGGCTTCGGAATTCAGGAGCTGCGGGCCAATTCACGGGTTTCCCGGTCGGTTTCGAATAAATCCTCGAGCGAAGCACCGATAGAGGCGGAAGGGATATTTTTCAGGCAGGTCTCAATGACCGTTGGGATTTCGAGAAAGGACAAGTCTTCGGCCAGAAAGCGCTCGACCGCGACTTCGTTGGCAGCGTTGAAGACGGCGGGGCGGGTCCCGCCGGCCTGCAGCGCTTCGCGGGCGAGGCGTAGACAGGGGTACCGGCCGGGATCAGGCGGTTTGAAATCGAGATGAAGCGCTGACTTGAAATCGAGTGTGGCGTCGACCCCGGGGGCGCGATCCGGAAAAAGCAGGCAGTGCTGGATCGCAAAAGTCATGGATGGCGGGTTGAGCTGCGCGAAAATGGAGCCGTCGATGAATTGAACAAAGGAATGGACGAGGCTTTGGGGGTGGATGACAACTTCGAGTTGTCCGGAGGGAAGTCCGAACAACCAGTACGCTTCGATCAATTCAAGCCCCTTGTTTGCCATCGTGGCTGAATCGACGGTGATTTTCGGTCCCATTGACCAGTTCGGGTGACGGGTCGCGTCGCGGGGCGTGACTTCCGCCAACTTGTCGTAACTGTAATCCCTGAATTGCCCGCCGGATGCCGTGAGAATCAATTTTTTCAGGTGCGCGTCCGGGTGTCCCTGCAGGCATTGAAAAATCGCGTTGTGTTCGCTGTCGGTGGGAAGCAGGCGAACCTTGTGCCGGCGGGCGGCTTCAACGACGAAGGCGCCCCCAAGGACGAGGAGTTCCTTGTTTGCGAGGGCGATGTCTTTTCCGGCTTCGATGGCCGCAAGCGTGGGGCGCAAGCCGCGTGCTCCGGTTACGGCGACCACCACAAGGTCGGCGTCTTCCCGTCGGGTGAGTTCGTTGAGGGCCTCGTCACCGCAGTCGAGCTGAGTTCCGGCGGGGAACCGGTCGTCTGACCGAGCCTCTTGAAAAGCGCTCTCTTCGGAGAGCACCGCCTGCGGAATATTAAATTCATCACATATTCGGGCCAGCGCGCGGTGGCTGGAACGCGCGGCTACGCCAACCAGCCGGAGACGATCGGAATGGGCGCGAATTACGCGGAGCGTGCTCTCGCCAATAGAGCCGGTGGCGCCGAGGAGGACGATGTTTTTGCGTATTTCGCCGCTCATTTAAAAAAGGAAGTATTTGAAAAGCAAATAGCCCAAGGGAGCGCTCAAAATCAGGCTGTCCGCCAAGTCGAACACCCCCCCGATGCCCGGCACCAGATGCCCCGAATCCTTTACCCCGGCCTGCCGCTTGAAAGCCGATTCCACCAGGTCGGAAGCGATGGATGCAAACGCGATGGGCAGAGCCATCAGCGCGGCGAGCCACCAGCTGAAGTTGGCGGGCGCGTAGGGGTGGAAGATCAAAACAGCAAGAATGCCGGCGAGAATGGAGACAAGAACGCCACCGACCGCTCCTTCATAGGTCTTTTTCGGGCTGACGGCGGAGAGCGGCGTTTTGCCGATCCTTGAGCCGATGAGAAGCCCGCCTACGTCCGTGCATTTGGCCACGGCTATGATCCAGATTGAAAGGAAGATGCCGGTGGCCGTGCCTTCTCCTCCTTGCTCCGCCATCGTTACTACCTTGAGCAGAAAGTGGAGGAGATAAGGGACAAAGAGCAAGCCGAACAGCGTCGGCATGAAGCTCCGCAGACGTCCGGCCTGCAAGTCGCGCTGGATAATGGTCAGCGTCAGGGCGAGAAAACTCAGAAGGAAGAGGTCGTTGCCGGAATCCGGATTGTCAAGATAGTAGGAACCGAAAACAATCAGTGCCCCAAAGGCAAGCCCCGGTGCTTTGACCGGGCGGAGCCCCATTTTCTCGAATAGCTGGTAGAGTTCAAGTTGTGTGAAAAAGGCCAGTGCCGCGACAAGGAAGACGCCTGCATGTATGCCGAAGACCAGCAGCAGCGCCAGAAGGCCGAGCCAGAGCAAGGTGAAACTGTAAATACGTTGTTTCATGGGCGCATGTGAATGTCGGAGCTCGGCGATGCCGCGGTTTTATTCAGGGGTGTTCCAGTTGTTCAGCGGTCTTTCCATAGCGGCGCTGCCGTGAGCCGTAGTCGGCCAGCGCCGCCGCGAATTCGGCGCCTCCGAATTCGGGCCAGAGAACATTGCTTATGTGAATTTCGGCATAAGCGGACTGGAGAAGCAGGAAGTTGCTCAGCCGGCATTCCCCCGAGGTTCGGATGATGAGGTCGGGGTCGGGAAGATCGTCCGTGTAGAGATAGGAACGGAATGTCCCATAATCGAGTTCGTTTAAATCGAGGCGTCCTTCGTTTGCGGCCGCGGCGATAGATTTGACGGCGTGAATGACCTCCTCCCGCGCCCCGTAGTTGAGGGCGAGCCCGAGCGTATACTCCCCGAACCCGGCGGTCTTTGCTTCAGCTTCACGCAGGCCGGCTTGAATGTCGGCGGGCAGTCCTTCGTAGGAACCGATTACGCGAAGCTTGATTTCATGTTTCAAAAGTTCGGCCAGCTGGTCTTTCAGAAAATTGTCGAGGAGGTGCATGAGCCCGTCGACTTCCTCCCGGGGACGACTCCAGTTTTCCGCACTGAACGCGAATAGCGTTAAAATGCGGATGTTGTTGTCCCGGACCGCCCGGAGCGTTCGTTTGACGGCTTCGGCGCCTCGTTGATGCCCCGCAATCCGGGGCAATCCGTGCCGGCGCGCCCATCGGCCATTCCCATCCATGATGATGGCAACGTGGCGGGGAAGACGTTCGGAGACATTGTGCGGCTTGGTCACTTGTGCTGGGTCGGTTAGAAAGGCGGAAACTTGGATTTGATGCAGCAGGCTCGCCTCGCATCTTGCTTCGGGATAAAACTGTTTTAAGGCCAAGGTGCAAGGGTAGACCCATCAAGCTTAAATCTGGAAATCCGTTCCACCGGTCACTTCGTGGAGGCCGCACTCGCGTTTGATACCCCCAAACCGAGTTGTTTCCGGATCCATGCCTGCGCCCAGAGGCGAAGTGCTGTGCCAGTCGCCGATCGAAACGTAGCCTTTTTCCCAGAGCGGATGATAAGGCAAGTTGTTTTCGGTCAGGTACTTGTAAATATCCCGGTCGTTCCAGTCGATGATCGGATAAATTTTCCAGACTTTGTTTTGTTTTTCCATCACCGGCCGGTGTTCGCGGGAGGACGCCTGGTTGCGTCGCAAGCCGGAAAGCCAACCCTCCGCCCCGAGTTCTTTGATCGCGCGGTTCATGGGTTCGATTTTATTGATCCGGTTGTAGCGTGCAAGGCCCTCTTCACCCTGTTTCCAAAGTTTCCCGTATACTGCTTCCTGATGCGCGGCGGACATCTTCGGCAGGTAAATTCTGAGATCCAGATCAAGGCGCTTGTGTAACTCTTCCGCAAAACGGTAGGTTTCCGGAAAAAGGTAGCCGGTATCGATAAAGACCACCGGGATTTCGGGTATCAATTGCGTCACAAGATGGAGCATGACCGCGCTTTGGACGCCAAAGCTCGTGCTGAGGACAAGTTTGTCACCGAACTCAGCGTAAGCCCGGCGCACGCGTTCCACCGCCGGAATTGCTTCCAGTTCTTCGGAAAAAGCCCGTGTTCCTGTTCTGTCAGAGGATTCGTTCATGCCATTAAATTTTGGTTTTTGACTGTAAAAGTCAAGATATAATTCAAACAGTGGTTCAACCGCGGAATGTAAGTTTATCGGAGGCAGGGCGTCCCGCCCTGAGCCTGCCTG
>JBKGYB010000019.1:0-16428 GCA_046546295.1 Opitutales bacterium
CCTGAGCCTGTCGAAGGGCTCCGTAACAGAACGCTGTGCGGCGTCCGGCCGCACTATCGGAGGCAAGGAGCCCTGAAGCTACTCACCCCGTCTTCCCACGGAAAAGACCTTTCCCCAAGCGGTTGGCCGCCAAAGCGGCCAACCGCTTGCCAGCATTCCTTCAAGCCGGCTGATCAAGCCGGCTTGAAGGAATGCTCAGCGGTAATAAAAAACCACATTCATCGTTCGCTGCCGGCCAAACACTTTCACCATTTCACGCGTCCATGGCCGGAAGGGCGAACGTTTGCTGATCGCGGTCTCGCAAATCACCGTCCCCACTTCACTGGCGTTGGAGCGCACGACTTCCAGGTCATGGACCGAGCCGTCCGCCTTCATGGTGAAGCGAAGATGCACCCGAGCATCCGTGTCCATGGGTTGAAAAAACCCGATCTCCTTGTACCACCCGGCTTGGACAGCTGCAAAAAACTGGCGCTGGTATTCGCCGAATTCGCTGAAGGTGGCGTCAATCGCAAGCTGCCCGCGCTGACGCGCGGAGCTCTGGGATCGCATGCGCGGGCCCTGCACAAGCTCCGGTGAAAGCCGGGGCCGCTCACGCGGCTGCGGCCGGGCTTCTTCCCCGCTGCTCCCCTCGCCGGAAGGAGCCGAATCGGACTCCGCATCAGGCTTTTCCTCCTGTTGGTAAACGGGTATCGGCGCGTCGGGATCGGGGTCGGGTGAAATCTTTTCCAACGGGCCAGGCTCTTCGGGCCGACTGCCCGGCCCCTCCTCTTCAACGGGTTCCTGTTGAATCCAGTCCGCTGCCGGCTGTCGCAGGGCGACTTCAGGCGCCTCAGACTCGGATGCTTGCTCCGTCCCTTCGGATTCAGCCGGTTGCCCGGGGCGTTCGCCCGCTTCTTCCTCTTCCGCTTCGCGCGCTTCAGTCTCTTCGGCCGCACGCTCCTCCGGTCGGTACACGCCGGGTGGCAAGGGCTCGGGATCTTCCACACTCCCCTGCACGATTTTTTGGGAGTCCGTTTCCCCCTCCACCCGGGGCCTGTCTTCGCCATCGTCAGCCGCCTCCCGGTCCGCCGCCTGCTGATCCCGGAATGAATATTGCTCCGTCGGATCAGGCTCGTTTTCGGGCACTTCGGGGTTGGCTTCCACATAGCGCATCTCCTCCGGCTCCACTTTTTCCGGTGGTTCCAGCACAACTTCCAGAGGATCGGCTTCGGGCTCCTGCCCGGGCTTGCCGGGAAACAGCTCGTCGGGAAGCAGCAGGTATATCCAGAGATGTACGAGCACGGCGATCAGCAAGGCCAGCGGCGCAATCCACCTCTCCCTTTGCGAGGACACCAAAGGATGCTGGTTCATCCCTGCATTTGTGTGAGCTTCTTCCACGAGCAATTTTCATCCGAATGGGTCGCGCCGGGGCGCAAGCCTTTCATCCTAATTGGGATTCCGGAAATCAAACCCGTGTTCCGAAAACATTTCCTGCACGCGCCGAATCGGAAGACCCATGACATTTTCCACCTCTCCTTCAACCGCTGCAACAAGCAACTCACGGGCCTCCCCAATACTGTAGGCTCCGGCTTTGTCCAGCGGATCAACGCGGGCAATATAACCTTCGATCAGGTCGGGCGTCAAATCATGGAACCGGACACGGCTTGTTTCAACAAAGTCCGCCCGGAAATCGCGGGCTTTCCAGCGCAGAGCCACGCCGGTGTGAACGCTGTGCCAGACCCCGGAGAGGCGGGCCAATGTAGCGCGGGCCGCGGCGTAGTCGGCCGGCTTGCCCAGAAGCGCTCCGTCGATCTCGACCGTCGTGTCCGCACCCAATACCAAGCGACCGGGATGTCCGCTCGCCACCGCGTCCGCCTTCAGCGCGGCATTGTCCGCGACCATACGGGCCGCGCCGCCCATGCCGGAAGCATCTTCTTCAACCTCCGCGGCAACCACCTCAAAGCATAAGCCCATGCGCCGCAACAATTCCCTCCTGCGAGGGGAGGCGGATGCGAGAATCAGAGCGGATGGAATTGTCTGCGTGTTTGCCAATTTTTCGGATCGCCAAAAGTTTTAATCAAATATCCGTTCCACATCCCCGGCTGCCCGAGCATAACTCAGCCGACTCAACCCGTAAAGATAAGTCGCGTCCAGCCGACTGTCCTCGGCATCAGCCAAACGCTGCTGTGCATCGATCAGCTCGCGGTTGTCACCCAGGCCCGCGTCATAGCGCTCACGCGCCTGGCCCACCTCCGCCCGGCCCAGTCGCACCTCGTCCCGCGCAATTGCAATCTGCTCAAAGCGCGACTTCATTTCCACCCGGGCAAAACGTATTTCACGTTCGATTTCATTCTCCAAATCACGAAGCGCGTATTCCTTTTCGCGGATGGCCGCATCCGCTTCGCGCTTTTCAGCTCCAATCCGGAAGCCTTCGAAGATAGGGATCGAGGCCCGGAGACCGACCAGCCAGGCTTCGCCTTCCTGTCCGTCCAATGGTTCATCCGAATCATAGCCCCACTCGCCAAACAATTCCACCTGCGGCAAACGCTGCCAGCCCGCCGCTTTCCGGGAGAGCCGCGCCTGCTCCAACCCTTTTTCCGAACTCCGCAACTCGGGACGTCGTCCAAGCGCGGCTTTGACCGGTTCTTCTTGCGCAAACGGCTGCGGTTGATCGCCGGAACGGAGCAGCGATTCTTCGGCAATTACCTCGCGTTCCGCTTCAATGTCCAGAAGCGCCTTCAGCTCCAGCAGTGAATTTTCCACTTCCGTCCGCGCTTGGAGCAGCCTGCGGCGTTCCCGCGCCAGCCGCACCTGCGCGCGCGTAACATCAATTTCCACAGCGGCGCCGGCCTCCAGCTGATCGCGCGCCAACTCCAGCAACTCCCGTTCACGCTCTATGTTGCCCTCAATGATGCCAACCTTCCGTAAATCGCGGAGATGGGTAAGGTATAGGAAGATCGTCTGCTCCTTGATGGATTCAAGCGCCTCCTCGTACTCCATCCTGCTTACGGCATGCTCCAGCTCGGCGATCCGGTAATTCGCATAGCTGTCCGTATCAACAATCGCCAATCGCCCCTCCACTCGGCTGGTAAACGCATTGAAGGGGGGCGCCTCAAGGCCGCCACCGGCAAAACCACGGCCCAGTTGCTGACGCCTTTGCTCCGCATGCGCCGATATTTGCGGCAACAGCGCAGCCCGTTGCTGGTAGCTCCGCTCCAGCACCTGACGCACGCGCTCCCGCTGTAACAACACCGCCGGACTTACCGACTCAACCCGCTCCAGCGCGTCGTCCAAGGAAAGCGCGAGCGCGTTGTCCCCGGATATTTTTCCCCTTTCCGTTTTCTCTGAATCGCCCGTCGTGCCGGACTCTCGGGCCGATTCTCCGGCATGCGCCGCCGTCAGGACACTGATCAGCAGTATCGTGAAAAACTTGATCTCTTGGGACATCGCGGAATAGTGCTCGTGGTTCCTCTTTTGCAAAAGACGGAGTATTGTTTTACTTCGCTGACTTTGCAAGCCACCACATCAAACAAACGTTTAAATTTCGCTCTATGAAAATCGGGATCGCACAAATCAACACCACCGTGGGTGACCTCGCGGGCAACGAACGCCTCATTCTCGAAGCTTATGCCCGGCTCGTCCGGGAGGGAGCGGAACTGGCGGTCTTTCCAGAGCTTGCCGTCTGCGGCTACCCGCCCCGCGACCTCTTGTTCAAAAGCCGCTTCGTCCCCCACACCGAGGAATCGCTCGCCCGCATCGCCGCCGCAACGGGCGAAGTTCCGGCCGTCCTCGGCTTCGTCGAGAAACGCCCGGACAACTCGACCGGCCGCCCGTTTTTCAACTCAATCGCGTGGTGTGAATCCGGCGCCGTTCAAAACATCTCCCGGAAATCGCTGCTGCCGGCCTATGATGTGTTTGACGAAGAACGCTATTTCGAACCCGCCGTCGGCCCGCTCATCCACTTGTGGAACGGCCGCCGGATCGGGCTCACGGTTTGCGAGGACATCTGGACCACCCCGGACCTGCCCACAAGCCGCCGCTATTGCGAAGATCCTCTCCAACGTCTCGCGGATCAGGGCATCGACCTCCTTCTCAACATCTCGGCCAGCCCATGGCACGAGGGGAAGGATGAAACCCGGGAAACCCTCGTCCGGAACGCCGCCGAACGATGCCAATGCCCGGCTGTTTACTGCAACCTCGTGGGAGGCAATGACGAGCTGATCTTTGACGGCGGCAGTATGGCGGCGCATCCGGAGCGGGGCCTGATCGCCGGACTTGACTCCTTTCGCGCCGAGTGCCGCGTAGTCGATGTCAGCGCGGCCGCCACACCCGCGGTGTCCCCCCATTTCAATCCGCAGGGGATCGCGGCCATCCATGATGGCCTCATCCTGGGACTCCGGGACTACGCCCAAAAAAGCGGTTTCCAAAAGGCAATCGTCGGACTCAGCGGGGGCATCGACTCCGCTGTGGTGGCCGCACTCGCCGCGGAAGCATTTGGCGCCAACCAGGTAGTTGGGGTCGCCTTGCCTTCCGCGGTCTCCAGTGAACACAGCCGCACGGATGCAAAAGCACTCGCCGACAATCTCGGCATCGGTTTCCACGAGGTGGCGATCGCGGAAGTCGTGGCTGCCGCCGAAAACGCCCTCGCTCCACTCTTTGCCGCAGAGGAGCCCGATGTAACCGAGGAAAACATACAGGCCCGCGCCCGCGGCCTGCTCCTCATGGCGCTCTCGAACAAGTGGGACGCCCTGCTTCTCACCACCGGTAACAAAAGCGAGCTTTCGGTCGGTTATTGCACCCTGTATGGCGACATGGCCGGCGGCTTGGCCGTCCTTTCGGATGTCCCGAAAATGAAAGTCTATGCCCTGGCACGCCACATCAACCGGGAGCGCGAACGAATCCCACACAACACCATCGAAAAACCGCCTTCCGCCGAACTGCGGCCCGACCAGACAGACGGGGATTCCCTGCCGCCCTATCCCGTGCTCGACGCAATCCTCCGGCTTTACATCGAGGAAGGGCGTGCCTCTGCGGAAATTATTGAAGAAGGCTTCGATGCCGCTATTGTTCGTGAAATTATACGCAAGGTAGACTTGAACGAATACAAACGCAAACAGGCCGCTCCGGGACTCAAAACCACGCCGCTCGCCTTCGGCGTGGGCCGGCGGATCCCGATCGTCCAGAAATACATCAGTTGATCCAACCCCGACACAAACCGCAATCCGTCCAAAACCGCCATGACTTCCGAACAACTCTTCGAACGTGCCTGCCAATGCATTCCCGGGGGCGTGAATTCTTCCGTGCGCGCCTTTCGCTCGGTCGGCGGCACACCCTTCTTTACCGAACGCGCGGACGGCGCCCGCCTGTATACAAGCGGTGGCAGGGAGTTGATCGATTTCGTCTGCACGTGGGGCCCCGCCATACACGGGCACAATGACCCCGACATCCGGGCCGCTGTATCCGAAGCACTGGACAACGGAACAAGCTTCGGCACCCCCACCCCCAGGGAAATTGAATTGGCCGAACGCATAATCGCATCCGTCCCTTCGGCTGAAAAAGTCCGCATGTGCAACAGCGGAACCGAAGCCACAATGTCCGCCATACGACTCGCCCGCGGCTATACCGGACGTGACAAGATTGTGAAATTCGCCGGCTGCTACCACGGCCATGTCGACTCCCTCCTGGTCCAGGCGGGCTCCGGCGCGCTCACGCTCGGCAACCCCAACAGCGCGGGCGTTCCCGCCGGATTCGCCGCGGAAACAATCGTCCTCGATTTTAATGACCCTGCGGCGGCGCACGAAACCTTCCGGGAATACGGCGACGCAATCGCCGGCGTCATTGTCGAACCCTTTCCCGCAAATTGTGGTTTCATCCTGCCCGAGGAGGGCTACCTCAACCAGCTGCGCAAGCTGTGTACGAAGCATGGCGCGCTCCTTATCTTCGATGAAGTCATGACCGGTTTCCGCATTGCCCCCGGCGGGGTGCAGGAACACACCGGAGTGACCCCGGATTTGAGCGCGCTCGGAAAGATCATCGGAGGCGGCCTGCCGGTCGGAGCCGTCGCCGGACAAAGCGCAATCATGGATTACCTCGCGCCCACCGGACCGGTTTACCAGGCAGGCACCCTGAGCGGCAACCCGCTCGCCATGGCCGCCGGCATCGCATCGCTTAAAAAGCTTCATGATACGAACCCTTACGCCAAACTGGACGAACGCGGCCGCACCCTGCGCGACGCGTTGCTTGAAGCCGCTGCGGAAAAAGGCCTCCCGCTCCAGGTCCCGCAGGTCGGTTCCATGTTCTCGCTCTTCTTCAGCGAAACACCGGTTCGCAACTACCCGGACGCCACCGCTAGCGCAACGGAACACTTCAAGACCCTGTTCCACCACGCCCTGAAAAAAGGCGTCTACCTCCCCCCTTCCCCCTTCGAAACTTGTTTCATCAGCACCGCGCATACCGATGAGGACCTCGCGAAGTCGGCTCAAGTGCTGAGCGATGCGATTCGGGCGATATGATAATTCGATAGCTCCGCCAGGTCTTTTTGCCGGCTTTGGATTTTTGTAAATTTATGGATCCGGCAACGGAAAAAGCTTCGCAAAGCGCAAAGGGAATATTCGATATTTTCCTTACTTACCTGCGGCTCGGTTGCTATTCCTTCGGCGGGCCGGTCGCCCATTTGGCCTACTACAAGGAACTCCTTGTCACCCGGCGAGCCTGGTTGAGCGAAGCGCGCTACGCTGAACTGCTCGGGCTCTGCCAGTTCATCCCCGGGCCCTCGAGCAGCCAGCTGGGCTTCGCTATCGGATGGCACCGGGGCGGACTGCTCGGCGCCTGCGTGGCATGGACCGGATTCACACTGCCCTCCGCACTCCTGATGATGACAGCCGCATACGGGCTGATCCAGATCGGGGACGCAGCCAAACCGGTGATCGGTGGACTTCTCCTCGCCGCCGTCGCGGTGGTTGCCAACGCCGTGTTCAGCCTCGCCAAACACCTCTGCCCGGATGGCCCCCGCATCGCGATCGCCTTACTCAGCGCCGCCACCGTCCTCTACCTGCCGGGTAACACCGCGCAGGTGGCCGTTATTCTCGCGGGCGGCTTGGCCGCACAATTGATCTACCGGCAAAGGCCGGCCGAATCGCCGCCCAATGAACCCCAAAACCACCGCTTGCGACGCAGGATCCTCGTCGCTCTGCTCGCCCTCTACACGATCCTGCTGGCTACTTCCTTTTTACTCCCGGCCTCGTCCCCCCTGTCCTTCTACGGAATGATCTACCGCGCCGGAGCCCTGGTCTTCGGAGGCGGACATGTGGTCCTGCCACTCCTGCAAGACTCCGTGGTCGCCGGCGGCTGGGTTAACCAAAGCGACTTCCTCGCGGGCTACAGCGCGGCACAGGCATTGCCGGGGCCCTTGTTCACCTTCGCCGCATTCCTCGGCGTAACAGCCAGCCCCCTTACTCCGGAATGGCTCAGCGGCCTGATTGCCCTGGTTTCGATTTTCCTGCCCGGCATGCTGCTGCTTGTCGCCCTTCTACCCCTCTGGAGCAAGCTCCGCAGCACGGCTTGGGCTCAAGCCGGACTCATGGGCGCGAACGCCGCGGTAGTCGGACTACTCGTGGCGGCCTTTATCAACCCCGTCTGGGTCCACGGCATCCACGACTGGATGGATGTCGCGATAGCCGCTCTCGCCTTCTTCTGCCTTTTCAAACTTCGGGCGCCCGCCTGGAGTGTCGTCTTTGCCTGTGGCCTGATCGGCTTTTTAATGGGGTAGCGCGGGCTGTTGTACGGCAGCAGCCAAAGCCGGATTGCGATCAAACCAACCCGCAGGCGCAACCTTCCCACGTCTATAGAAGATGCTGATGTCAAGGTTCTTATAAAATACAGGCCTCGATTCCTCTTTTATGTTTCAAGTGCCAGGCTATTAGGACAGGCCGGATAAAACAGGTGCCAGGCTATTGGAAACACCCCGAGGGTTATTTTACAAAACACTCGTCAGCAACCAACGCCGCCGCCAGCGAAGCTGGGGTAGGGTTTAAGTGCCAGACTATTAGGACAGGGGATAAAACAGGTGCCAGGCTATTGGAAACACCCCGAGGGTTATTTTACAAAACACTCGTCAGCAACCAACGCCGCCGCCAGCGAAGCTGGTAGATTTTAAGTGCCAGACTATTAGGACAGGTGGGGCAAAACAGGTGCCAGGCTATTGGGAAAAGCCCCAAGGGTTATTTTATAAAACAGTCGTCGGCAATCAGCGCCGCCGCCAGCGAAGCTGGCATATACAATAAGAGACCGGCATGATCAGGATTCCGAACCATGGTCTCACATTAGGAATCTGGGATTCGGGGACTAGCTGCCAAGTGATTGATTGCCTGCTCAAGTCAGTTATGTTAGCGCTTGATCGTTTCAAATCCGGACAAACTACTTTAACAGGAATACGTTACCTTGTTACTGTCTCAATTTCATCCTGCAATAAGCGACTGAAAATTACATACATCTTATGAAAAGCCCGATTCTCCCCGTCATTTTCGCTCTCCTTCTTCCCGCTCTGCTCTTCGGCGAAAGCAAAGACTTCCGCTTCTCGGAACTCGGTTTTCGGGCAGGCATCGATGCGGAAGAAGACGTCAGCCTCGACGCATACGAAATTTACGGCCAAGTCGCCACCCCCTGGCAATGGGAGTGGACGGAAGACCTCGCCGCTTCTCTGGCTTTCGAAGCCAGCGCGGGCATCTTCCATGGCAGTAACGAAACCGCCGGTTTTTTCAGGGCTGCCCCGACCCTTCACGTGAAGCACCGCAACTACCCCGCGCGTCTGGCCGTCGCGGCTGGGGTATCCCGGCTGACGGAGGACACCTTCGGTGACCACGATCTAGGCGGCACATTTCAGTTCAGCTCAAGCATAGGCTTGGATTGGGAATTCGTATCGGACTGGCATGTCGGTTATCGCTTCCGCCACTTTTCCAATGCCGGCATTCATTCAACCAATCCGGGACTCAATCTCCATTTATTTGCTCTCGGGCATAGTTTTTAACGCGAAAAGAATTTCCTTTCCATCGACCCGTTCCCTCCATCATATCCTGATGGAATGATTTGGCTTTACCGTCTGCTCTATCTCCCGGTCTTTTTTGTCGCATCCCCCTACTACCTGTTCCGGATGTGGCGGCGGGGGGGCTATTTGAAAGACTTCCCGCATCGTCTGGGCTTGTTGCCCCGACTTCCACCCCCGCCCCCCGGGAAAAAGCGGATTTGGCTGCAAGCCGTCAGCGTGGGCGAAGTCTTCGCTGTCGGCCCGCTGATCGAAGCATTGCAGGCCGGGGGTGAGGCGGAAATTGTCCTGACCACCACCACCAGCACCGGATATGCCGAAGCACGGAAGCGCTATGAGAACCTCGTCCATAGCATTGGTATTTTCCCCCTCGATTTCTGGCTCTTCTCCAGGACCGCCTGGTCCCGGATCCAGCCGGATGCGGCTATTTTGACAGAAAGCGAGCTCTGGCCCGAACATCTGCACCAAGCCCAAAAAAGAGGCATCCCCACCTTTCTGGTCAACGCCCGCATATCCGATGTCAGCTATCGCCGCTACAGGAAAGTGTCCGGCGCCGCCGAATGCCTGCTGCAAAAACTGGAACATGCATTCGCCGCCAGCGACCAGGACCGGGCGCGGCTGGTTGAACTGGGCCTGGACAAAGATCGCATCCTCTCGACCGGCAGCATCAAGTTCGATGTCCATGTCGGCAGCCCCCTCTCCAACAACGAAAAAGAGGCTCTGCGCAAGAGCCTCGGGTTCGAACCCGACGAGTCCGGCAAGCCCCCCTTCATTCTGCTCGGCTCCTCCACCTGGCCGGGCGAAGAGACCGCCCTGCTCCGGACCCAGGATCGCCTGCTCAAGTCAGGCATCGATTGCCGCCTCTTACTCGTACCCCGTCACGCCGAGCGAGGTCCGGAACTCGTCCGCTTGCTGGAATCCCAAACCCGTCCTTGGCGCCAACGCTCCCGAAACATGCAACCCTCAGGGCCGGTGTCCATTCATCTCGCCGACACCACCGGCGAGCTCGCACGGCTCAGCCAAACAGCGGACCTTGCCTTTATCGGCAAGAGTCTCCCGCCCAACGAAGGCGGCCAGACCCCCATCGAGGCCGCCGGTCTCGGGATCCCTGTTCTGATGGGACCAAATATGAGCAACTTCAAAGCCGTCGCCGAATCTCTCGTCCACAACGGAGCTGCCAAAACAGTCAAGGACGGCGACGAACTGGAAAATTTAACGCTCACACTCGCAATGGCCCCCGAAACCCGCGCTGAAATGAGCGAAGCCGGACGTAATTGGCATGAAAAAAACCGGGGCAGCAGCCAACGAATCGCAGAAGTCATCCTGGAAAACCTGAAGCAATAAGAGGGTCACCCTCCTTTGGAAAACCGGGGCTGGCGACTTGAGGGCTAAAGAGTTTGCACTCGGCTTTATTCTTTTTTTGCTTTCGAATAAGAAAATGCGATGATCGGTTGATTTCCCGCTTTTTCTCGAGTAGTCGCACACGAAGAACTTTTCATTCGGACCCAGCCTTGCAACCGCCGGATTCCAAAGGAGCAAGGAAGGCCCTCGGACAATCCGGACCTCCACCCGAGCGACTCTATGCTAAAAAGATTCGTACACCCACCATCACTGATCCCGCTGAGCGGGACTGATTGCCAAAAGGTTAGCGATTTTTACCGCTTCGCCTGTTCGGCGAAAGGCCCAATATCCATAAATTATAATTAATCAGTGTTAATCAGTGGTTCAACTGCGGAATGTAGGATGAACGTGAACCTCGAAGCTGTCGAAACCCGGACCGGGCATACTTTCAAGAATCCCGGCCTGCTTCGTTGCGCTCTCACACATAGGAGCGCCTCCCCGCAAGGTCCGGACAACGAACGCCTTGAATTCCTCGGGGATGCGGTGCTCGGGCTTATCGTCGCGGACCATCTCTACCGCGAACACCCCGAGCTTCCGGAAGGTTCCCTCGACCATATGCGCGCAAGTTTGATCAACGGTCGGGTGCTCGCGTCAATGGCCCGCCAGGCCGGTATTGATGAAGCGCTGTCCGTCAGCGAAAGCCACCGGAATCAGCACTCCGAGCCAAGCGACAGTATGCTGGAGGATGCCTTTGAAGCACTCATCGGAGCACTCTATCTGGATGGCGGACTTGAGGTCGCTCGGAATTTTATCGTTGGGGAATTCAGCGACAGGTTTAATCAGGCAAATCCAGCTGACCGTGGAATGAATGCAAAAGGCCGCCTCCAGGAATGGTGTCAGGACCGCCCACACAAAACACTGCCCGAGTACCATACCGTCGAGGCAAGCGGCCCCGATCATGCGCGCAGGTTTACTGTCGAGGTCTTCCTCGGAAACAAGCTCTTCGGCCGGGGCGCCGGGAGCTCGAAAAAAGCCGCCGAGACAGCCGCCGCTGAGGAGGCGCTCGCGCGGCTCTCTGACGGGAAATGACGCAATACCTGCCACCTGCCAATGGAGCCTGCCTGTTCACGGGTGTGATTCGGGAAGCACGCCCGTTGCTCTTGCACACGCTGGCCACGGAGCATGCCGGCGCGACTTCCGTCTGCCTGACTTCCTACCCCCAACGAGCGCGGGAACTTGCCGGGGAAATCATATCCTGCGCCCAATGGCAATCGGGGGGCTCCAGCCCGAAAATCCTGCATTTCCCCGAACCTCCGTCACCGGACATTGATCCGGCCCGCAGGAACGACCGCCAGTGCGACCGGCTGGCGGTTTTAAGCGCTTTGCTGCAGTCCGACGACGATACCTGCCTCCTGATCGCCACGCCTGAGGCACTGTTCGCCGAATGCCCCCAACGCAGTACATTCGAATGCCGGCGGCTGGTCCTCAGCGCCGGCGATGAATGCCCCTTCACAAAACTGGCGGAGCGACTGACTTCAGAAATGGACTACGCCGCTGAAGCACTGTGTGAACACCCGGGACAAATCGCAACGCGCGGCGGGCTCATCGACATTTATCCCTTCGAAGCGGAACAACCCTATCGCCTCGACTTTTTCGGGGATACGATCGAAAGCATCCGCAGCTTCGATCCCCACAGCCAGCGCACCCTCGACACAGTGGAAACAATCACGGTCTCTACCGGAATGGACGCCGGCATCTCGTCCAAGGAAGGCAACGCCCTGGATTATCTCCCGCCGTATAAGGTAAACTGGTTGCTTGACGACCCCGCTCTTCTCGTTCGTGAGCACCCGCGCCGCTTTGATTCGGCGCTTGCGGGGGCCGGCAAGCGCCACTGCTTGCCAATCACCTTGCGCGAACGCGGGAACTCGAATGATCGACGGGCCGGTATTTGCTCAATCGATACGGAGCCGGGCTTGTTTGCCAACGCGCCCCGCATGGAGCTGTCCACTGAAACCACCGAGGGATATCGCGTCACTCCGGACATGGCCCAGGGCAAGCTCGATTCGGAGCACAGCGCTCGTTCAAGATTCGAAAACCGGATACATGACTGGGCAAAAAAGGAAAAACTGGCCCCTTGCTTTGTCACCGCCGACGACGAAGAGGGCAGGCGCATTCGGGAAACGCTTGCGGCCAACCCTTTGACCGCTGAGCTCAAGTGCCTGCACCTTACCGGAAACCTCGCCGGCGGGTTTATCGCGCGCCGTCCCCTGAAATGGCTGCCATTTGCCCCGCCCCGCGGAGCGCAAGGCGTCGTGGTGATCACCGGCGCGGAATTTTTCGGTCACCGCCGTCACCTGCCAACCGGGCGCGAACGCGCGCGCCCCCAGGTCTCGCAGGTCGACCAGTTGCTCGACTTCACCGAACTCGCGGACGGCGACCCCCTCGTGCACCTGCAACACGGGGTCTGTCTGTTCCGGGGCCTCACCCGCCTGGAGATAGAAGGCGGCAGCAAAGAAGTCATCACCGTGGAATTCGCCGAGCAAATGCGGATACACGTCCCGCTTCATGAGTCCCACCTCCTGACGCGCTACGTCGGCCTCACTAAATCCGCTCCAAAACTTGCCAGGATCGGCGGGGCCGCATGGGAAAAAACCCGACGGGCCGCAGAACGCGCGACCCTCGATTACGCCGCCGAACTGCTCAGCCTCCACGCCCACCGCGATCAGTCCGGCGGTTACGCGTTCCCGGCGGACACTCCCTGGCAAAAACAGTTCGAGGATGCTTTCCCGTTCGTCGAAACTCCGGACCAAAAACAGGCCATTGAAGCCACGCGACAGGACATGGAAAGCCCCGGCCCGATGGATCGACTGATTTGTGGCGATGTGGGCTTCGGAAAAACGGAAGTCGCCATCCGGGCCGCTTTCAAAGCGGTGCTCGCCGGCAAACAAGTCGCCCTGCTTGTGCCGACCACCGTCCTCTGCCAGCAGCACACCAATACCTTCCGCGAGCGCATGGCCCCCTACCCCGTGCTGATCGACACCGTGAGCCGCTTCCGCAGCCCGGCCCAAAACCGGAAAGTGCTCCGCGAACTGGCCGAAGGAAAACTCGACGTCGTTATCGGAACCCACCGCCTGCTCAGCGGCGATGTTCAATTCCATGACCTCGGACTGCTCATCGTGGACGAGGAACAACGCTTCGGCGTGCGCCAGAAAGAACAAATTAAAAAACTCCGGGCGGATGTCGATATCCTCACCTTAAGCGCCACGCCGATTCCCCGCACCCTGTATATGGCGTTGGCCGGCGCGCGCTCGATGAGTGTCATCGAAACCCCGCCCGCCGACCGGCGCCCCATTGAAACCATCGTCAAAAGCTACAACCCCGAGCTCGTGCAAAGCGCGATTCAAGCCGAAGTGGACCGGGGCGGACAGGTCTTTTACCTGCACAACCGTGTCGACTCGATAGAAAGCGTAGCCCGGCGCCTGCGTGAAAAACACCCCCGACTCCGCATAGCCGTCGGCCATGGCCAGATGGAGGAAAAAAAACTGGAAAAAATCATGACGCGCTTCGTCGCAGGCGAGTTCGATGTACTGGTCTGCACAACGATCATCGAATCCGGCATCGATATCCCGAATTGCAACACGCTGATTATCGAAGGGGCCGACCGTTTTGGGCTGGCCCAGCTCTATCAGATCCGCGGGCGGGTCGGTCGTTTCAAGCGGCAGGCTTACGCCTACCTCCTCCTGCACCGCCATGCAACCCTCATGGACCAGGCCCAAAAACGCCTGAACGCATTGAAACAACACAACCAGTTGGGAGCGGGCTTCCGGATCGCAATGCGCGACCTGGAACTGCGGGGGGCGGGCAATCTGCTCGGCGCACAGCAGAGCGGGCATATAGCAGGCGTGGGCTTCGAATTGTACTGCCAACTCCTCAAACAAAGCGTTGCCCGGCTCAAGGGGGAGCCCGGCGCCGACCGCATACGCGCGGAAGTGAAACTCGACTTCGTGGCCGCCGGCGAGGGGGCCGGCGCCTCCCGCCGCACCAGCGGAAGCGCCGGATTTGCCGCCATCAAGGAAGCTGAATACGACGGCCGCACGGGCGAGTCGGTGGAAGCAAGCCTGCCCGCGGAGTATATTGATGAGCCCCGCCTCCGCATCGATCTGTACCGCCGTCTCGCCCTGGCCGACGACCCGGTCGGGGTCGCCGCACTCAAAGAAGAAATGGCCGACCGCTTCGGCCCGCTGCCCCCGCCCGCGGAAGCCCTCGTTGCAATCACCGAAATCCGCGTGCTCGCCGAAGCCGCCGGCGTGCGGCGCGTTGAAAGCGAAGGCGACCGCTTGATCTGCCATCTGGCAAAAACCGGGACATCAAGCTCCGGAAAATCCGGAGCCGAACAGGCTTTCCTGAAGACAGGAACCCGCTTCCCACGCCTCAAGGCCCGAAAGCCCCTGAAACGGCTCGCCGAAATTCGCGCATTCCTCAGCAGGCACGGCAGTTAAATGAATATTTTACCCACTTGACCGACCGCTTGCGTCATTTAACTTCTACCCTCAAAAACAGGAAGCGGATTTGATTCACTCCTCACCCACACGCCACGCATGAGATTCTTACAAACCACCCTTTTCGCAGTGGTATTTGCCGCTTGCGCCCCGATTCTGGCCGCCCAGCAAATCCCGCAACTGCCACAGCCACAACAACAGCCGGCCCCAATCCCTCAGGAACAGGACCCCGCATTGCAACGCCTCGGCAACGGGATCGCCGCCGTCGTCGAAGGCGAAATTATCACGGTTGAGGAACTGCGCCGGGAAATTCAACCGATTCTCCCACGCATCCGATCGGAAGCGTCCAACCAGAGCGAATTCAATCAGCGACTTGACCAGTTGAGCGAGGAAATCCTGCAGAATATGATCGATCGGATTATTGTTGTCAAAGCAGCCGAAAAGGAAGGGATTTCCATCCCCGACTCCTACATTGATCAGGAATACAAGGAAATCATTGCAAACGATTTTGACGGGGACAGGCAGCGCTTCCTCGAATATTTGAAAAGCCGGGGAGAAACGCCAAAGGAGTTCCGCGAAAACGTCTACCGCCGCATTGTTGTCGGTGCGATGCGCCAACGCAACCGAAGGTCCGAGTCGGAAATCAGCCCAAAACGAATCGAGGATTTTTACGTCAAAAACAAGATACGCTTCTATCAGGAGGAAGCCATGCACCTGAGACAGATCATCCTCTCTCCGATGGCGGATGAAGAAATGGACCTCCTGCACCAGACCGCCAATAAGATTATCAGTGACCTCGAAAAAGGCGCCCATTTTGGGGATCTTGCGCGCGAGCACAGCCAGGACGAAAAAAGTCGGGAAGGCGGCGATTGGGGCTGGATTAATCGCGCCGACATCCGGGAGGAATTGAGCGAAGTGGCCTTTTCTCTCGAACCCGGCGAACACAGCAAGCCCGTCGAAATAGACGAGACAATATTTATCCTCTATTGCGAAGCTATTCGTGAGGAAGAAATTCAGCCGATCAGTAAAGTGCGTGAGGTCATCGAAGAGCGCCTCCTCGGTGATATAGCACGGAAGAACCAACAGGAATGGCTGCGGAAATTGCGCGACGACGCTTACGTACAGACTTTCCTGTAATTTGTCGGACTTATTTCGCACGCTGTTGTATCAGCGGGCGCCGTTCTTTGCCTCGACCCGCCCCGGGAGCCTGTCGGACCTTGCCGACAGCCCCCTGCCCCGGTCATCCGTCTCGCCGGCAATTCCCAGGACGGCATCCAGTCGGTCGGAGCCATGCTCGCCCGCTTGGCCATACGAAGCGAAATGGAGGCGAGTTCCCGCAGGTCCCGGAAGAACACGACGTAACCGACGAAGAGGCGGCCTATGCTCTGACCAAGAAGGAATTTCCCGGATATTTCGGAATGTAGGATCAGGACTCCTTACCCCTGTGAAGTTTGCGTGACACCACCTTCGGATTTTCGGGGGAGTCTTAAGCCGGCGGAAAACCGGTCGACGGCCGAGGAGAACGGGCGACGAGAGAGGATCACGAGTGGCATATGGCGTGCCGCAGGT
>JBKGYB010000020.1:0-16068 GCA_046546295.1 Opitutales bacterium
CGCAAACATGGCCGACCCAGAAAGCGAAAACCGCACTGACAAGCGAGCCCGCAAACCCGCATCCTAACGCGGCCCATGGGCCGAGCACGAAGGTGGCGGCAACCAGCAGCAGGTTGATGGGCAACGCAACCAGCCCCGCCACGACAAATGCGAGAAAGAGCATCGGAACCATGAATTCGTTGTTTTGGTAGGCCTGAAGCACACCTACAACCGTTTCACGATCAAGGACGTTGTTCCAACCGGCGCCGGCCCCGAAAACAAGCGCGAGTCCGACTAACAGCCAGAGCGAAGCCTTGACCCACAAGTTCCGCTTCCCGGGGCGCTTGCTCTCGTTCGTCCCGTTTTTAAAGAAGGTTTTCCTCAGCCGGTGACCCGGATCAATCGGCTCGTCCGGATCAAGTATCTGGGTGTCCGCCAGTTTCCTTTGTATCGGCCCCAATGCCGGGAGCGGCATATCGCGCAAATAATGGCTGCTATTCGGACGCAACAAATCGATAGCCGCCCGAATGGACCCGCCCCGTTCCAGCGCGTCATGCGCCGTGGCGGCGGAACATCCGAAATGTATGCCGAGCAAGCGGCAAAGCAATTCCCGGACCGGGGGGAAGTCCGACTCCTCGGCCAGTACAATATCCACTTCCGAATCCACTTTCATCGAACGATTCGTCAGGTTCGATGACCCCACCTTGATGATCCGGTCGTCGCACAGAATGACTTTCGCATGCACATAGACTTGCGACTCCCGGCCGTCGGGATCCTGAACATGCGGATAATACACACGGAGACGCCCGTACCCGTCCTCCTCCCGGAGCTCTTCGAGAAGACGTGTTCGCAAAACACCAAGGGTTCCCTCCTCAAGCAGCCCTCCCGTATCCTGCGTCAAAACAATTATCACCTCGGGCCCGTCGGGTTCATGGAGCTTTTCAACCAAGGCCCTTGTCAGAGTATGCGATGAAAGATACTGGTTCTCTATATAGAGGTAGTTCCGGGCCTGTTGAATCACATCCAGGTGAAATTGTTCCACTTGGCGCACCGGCGGATAGTTCTTGTATTCGGAGAACGTCAGCGCAATCCCCGCCGTCGCTTCCTCAAAATCAACCTCCAGACTCTTCGGCCAGACGGGTTGGGCCGCTATCTCCTTTGGCACAGTGGGGGGCACGTACCCGGTTGCCCGTTTCCAGCGCCAGAAGCATAATTGGTCGAGATAACGAACGACCTCGCCGGTAAGCGCCATTTGAATGTCATGATAGGGCCGATAGGGCTTCCCGCGGGGATCCTGGCGACGTGGATCAACAGCTCTGTGCTCGGTCGTATCCCAGCGCCAGACACTCAGGTCGAGTCCGCCGGTGAAAGCGAACCCCCCATCCACAACCACCACTTTCTGGTGCTGGGAGGCGCCCATGCATATGGCGTCGTCCTTCTCCATTATCAGTCTGGGATGAGGTTCCCGCCGCCAACGGGTAAGAGGCAGCCATTCCCGCTCGTGCAAATAGACCATCGAGTAATCCCAGAGCAGTATGTAAATCTCCAACTCCGGCTTCGCATCAAGCACGGCATAAAGAAAATCCACCAGCTCCGTTGGAAATCCGTCACGCGGGTCCTCTTCGCGCAGCAATTCAATCCCTTCACTGATGTCCCAGGCTAGAATGACAACCGATCGTCGGGCCTGCAGCACCGCTTCCCTGAAGGCGCGGTAATAATTCGCGCCGTCGATGGCAAACGCGCCCCGTTCCACCCGGCTGACACACCAGCAATTGCCGCCGGGCCGAAGAATTCCGGAAACTGCGCTGTCTGCATGCTCGCTCAAAACAAGGTACGGTTCTACGGCTCGTTATACCGCTTCAGGCTCGTCTCTTTAAGCTTCCCGCTTTTTCATGAAGGTGAGGCTCAAACTCCGTAAATCAATGAAGGGTCCGAGGCCCCTACTGGACAATCCCGCCGCTACTGAGGAAGATCCCTTTGAGATTCATTTCCAATTGCCGCGGATTCGGGGAACTGGCAAGGGCGCTTTCTTTCGTTATCATCCCTGCTTTAACCAGCCGGAAAAGATCCTGATTAAAAGTTTTCGAACCCTCGTCTTCATTCGATTCAATGACGTTTTCAATTTTGCTGAAATCACCTTCCTGGATCGTCTTGCGCGCAAGCGAATCAAGGATGAAGGTCTCTGAAACCGGGACACGCCCCCCTCCTTCCAGCGCGGGCAGAAGCTTTTGCGTAACGGTGGCGCGAAGCGTTCCCGCAATCTGCCGCTGAAGGGCCGCCCGACGCTGCTCCGGAAAAAATTCAAATAGCCGCTGTACCGCCTGTTGCGCATTTGAAGCATGCAGTGTCCCGAATACGAGGTGCCCCGTTTCAGCAGCTTGGAGCGCGGTTTCAAAGGTGTCGCTGTCACGCATCTCTCCGACCAGAATGACATCGGGATCCTGCCGTAGCACCGCCCGTATTCCTTTCGCAAAGCTCTTGCAGTCAATCCCGATCTCACGCTGGTTGATGATGGACCGCATGTCGGTGTAGGTAAACTCAATTGGATCTTCCAGCGTGACGATGTGCTTGTCAAAGTTGTGGTTGATATGGTTGATCATCGCCGCCAAGGTCGAGCTTTTGCCCGATCCGGTAGCCCCGCAAAGCAACACAATGCCGTCTTTTTCCCCGGATAAGCGGGCAAGCGTCTTCCCATCAAGATTGAGTTCTTCAAAAGTCGGCGGACGATCACTCACATGCCGCAATACAATTCCCGGCAAGCCGCGTTGCAGGAAGCCACTGACGCGGAACCGCCCGACGTCCTGGGCCCGATAGGAATAATCGACCTGGCGTTCATTTTTCCAGTCTTCGTAAAATTGTTCCGGCACCGTCTGTTCGATAAATTCCTCCACCTCCTCGGAGGTGATCGGGTCCATCTCCACCGATTCCAAATGACCGCTGAGACGCAGGCATGCGGGCTTTTCCGCCTTTATGTGAATGTCGCTGGCGCCGTTTTCAACGGCAAGCGTGAGGAGTCCGTGAATTGTTTCGAGAACCGACATATCAATAAATTCGTAAAAGTTTACATGAGCCGCCAATAACTTTTCTATTGAACACTTGTGCGATTATCGACGTGCTGGGAGGCGCTGTTTAAGTTGATCCCTATTTTCCCGAAACTGATCATGAAGACAAACCAATTCTCAGGAGTTTTTACCGCGCTGGCTACTCCCATGCGTGACGGCGAAGTTGCTTATGACGACCTTGAAGCCCTGATCGCCCATCAACTGGCGGGCGGAATCAACGGACTGGCGCCGGTGGGAACGACCGGTGAATCCCCCACCCTGAACCACGAAGAACATATCGACGTGGTGCGCGCAACCGTGAGCGCAGCGGGCGGCAAGGTTCCTGTCTTTGCCGGCACCGGCTCGAATTCCACCGAAGAAGCCGTCGAATTGACCCGCCGGGCGGATGCCGCCGGAGCGGACGGCTTTCTCATCGTCGCCCCCTATTACAACAAGCCGGGGCAGGAGGGCCTGTTCGCCCATTTCAGCCGCATCGCCGAAAACACGGACAAGCCCATTATCCTCTATTCCATCCCCTCCCGCTGCGGGATTGAAATTTCGGTGGATGTCACCGCCCGGCTATTCGAACGCCACCCCCACATTTGCTGCATGAAGGCCGCGGAAGGCTCCGCCGAGAAAGTGGCCTCTTATGTGCGCTCGCTCGGCCCTGAGTTCAGCGTCATGAGCGGCGACGACACACTCACCCTTCCCTTTATGGCCGCGGGCGGGAAAGGGGTCATCAGCGTAACCTCGAATCTTGTCGTGGAACCGCTCGTAAAAATGACCCGGGCTGCCAACAATAACGACTACACGAGCGCCCGCGAAATTTTCCTCCGCTACTTCCCCCTCTTTAAGGCCTTCTTCCTCGAACCCAATCCGGTGCCCGTAAAATACGGCCTTCAAAAAGCCGGAATCATTGCTTCGGAAGACGTCCGGCTGCCTTTGGTTCCTCTGCAAAAAACCACGCGGGAAACCATCGACCGCCTGCTGGCCGACCTCGAAATCACCCGCTAACCCTCCTTTTCCATACAATGGCACTGCAAATTCTTCTAAACGGCGCCCAAGGGCGCATGGGGCAAGCCATCCTCGATGCCGCCGAAAGCCAGGGCGCAAACATTGCAGCAGCTTGCGATGTCGGAGATGACCCGGCCGAACGCATCGCGGATTGCGATGCGGTGATCGACTTCAGCTTCCACGAAGCCACGCCGCAAATCGCGCGACTCGCCGCCGAACACAAACGCGCGCTGGTAATCGGGACCACCGGCCACTCCCAGGAGGAAGAAGCTTCCATCCTGCAAACGATCCACGGGCAAATCCCCGTCGTCTGGGCGGGCAACTACTCGGTCGGTGTCAATACACTCAACTACCTGACCCGCAAGGCCGCTGAAATCCTTGGCTCCGACTATGAGGCGGAAGTGCTGGAGATGCACCACCATCATAAAAAGGACGCGCCCAGCGGGACAGCCCGCCAACTCCTCGACATTTTGCACGCGGTCCGGGGAACCGGCGAAAAACAGGTTACACACGGCCGCGAAGGCCAAACCGGAGCCCGTCCGGCCGAGCAAATCGGCGTCCATGCGATCCGGGGCGGCGATATCGTGGGCGAACATACGGTATTCTTCTGTGGCGAGGGGGAGCGGCTCGAACTCACCCACAAGGCATCAGATCGGAAAATTTTCGCGCAGGGCGCCCTGCGCGCCGCACAATGGGCCGCCACCCAAGCGCCCGGACTGTACCGTATGGAAAATGTGCTGGGCCTTGGCGATTAGGGCTCGTCGGAAAATAACCATAACAATACACGTCGCCCATGATTGCACGCCTGACAGGAACCATCATCGAATCCAGTCCGCTCCTCACGGTCATCGAAACCGGCGGCGTCGGCTACGAGGTTCATATCCCCATAACCACCGCCGAAAAACTGCCTCCGATCGGCGAGTCCTGCACACTCTTTACACATGCCGTGTACCGCGAGGACAATGCTTCCCTTTACGGTTTCGCCTCGCGGGAAGACAGGGATTTTTTTCGATTGCTTGTTGACCGGGTCTCCGGGATTGGCCCGAAAATCGGCATTGGCATACTAAGCCGGCTCTCCGTCGAATTGCTCCAGAGCGCCATTGGAAGCGGGGATGTCGCCCTTCTTGCAAAATGCCCCGGCATTGGAAAAAAAACAGCGGAACGCCTCGTCATTGAATTGAAAGACAAGGTGCTGTTTGCAGGCGCCGGCGACGCCGCCGCCGCCTCATCCGCCACGGGCGGCGAGGCTTCCGGTGCGCCAAGCGCTTTCCAGGATGCCGTTGCAAGCCTTATAACACTGGGCTACAAGCCAGCGGACGCGGACAAACTGGTTCGCAAAGCATCAAACCGGCTCGGCCCCGAGCCCGGCGTGGAAGAATTGGTTCGCCATGCGCTTGCCTGAGCCTCGGCATCCTTTTCACTTCGTGCCTGCTGCGCTCTCGAATAGGGCAATACCTCCTGGAAGTAATTCTCCCATTCAGCCTCTGCTTGCGGTGAGAGATCTTGCTTCTTGATCCATGAACCGAGTTGCAAAGCCACATCGCTGCTCGCGGATAAGCGCCCCTCTGGCAACTCCGCAAAGTTGTTGTTGCGTTGCACGGCGCCCGACGGCCGGTCTTCACGCGTATTGCGCTCGGCCCATGAAATTTCATGCTCGGGCAACTCCGGCTCTGAGCTCGCGAGCCCGGAAACGTGAAGCTCCTCTACCGGATTCATCATTTCCACATAAGGTCCGGTGTTTCGCCCGTCGTCCATTATTAAAGGCAGAAAGCCTATTAGGCTCACAAGCAGGGAGGCAGCCATGCCAGCGCCGATCACCCATCGGAGCCCTCTATTATTGCCAATTCCAGGCGACCACCTGACGACGTTCCCGGCCCCTTCCGCATTCCAGTCATCACAGCCTGTCAGGGCGGCTCGTACCGCCCGCTGAAGCATTTGCCGCTCCTCGAACTCGCGCCGACGATCCCGCCTGGATGCGAGTTCATTGCGCAACTGCCGCAATTGCACCGCCTCTATCTCCTTGTCCAGATAGAGATTAACCAGTTCGCTGAATCGCTCGTCTGTCATGAAAAATCACTGCCCATTCGTTGACGCAAACTTTCGCGAGCACGCGCTATACGGCTCTTCACCGTCCCGACATTGACCCCCAGCAAGTCGGCGATCTCCTCGTAAGACAAGTTCTTCACGTTTCGCAGAACCAGTATCTCACGGTGCTTGCTTCCCAAACCTTCCATGCATTCCGAAACCCGGTCCACGAATTCCTGGGTCAGAGCCGCATCGGCCGGATTTTCCCCGTCACACGGCATGACGTTTTCCAAGGTCAGATCACCGTCTTCGCCCAATGGTTGTGCCAACGAAATCGTCTGCTCCCGCTTGCGGCGGAACCAGTACCAGTAACGATTGTGAGCCAGATTTGTGGCAATCTGATAAAGCCAGGTGGAAAACGAAGCATCTCCGCGAAAATTATCCAAGCCTCGATATGCCCGGATAAACGCATCCTGGGTGACCTCTTCCGCGTCCTGTCTGTTTTTGAGCAACCGCATGACCCGGGAAAAAATACGATCCCAGTAGCGGGTCACCATGTCGTCATACGCAACGGCGTCCCCTTGCTTGATGCGCTCCACCAAGAGGCTGTCAGGATTTGTTTGTTCGGTTGGGGTACTCATGATGTCCATGGGTGAAATATTCAGTCACTCTAACACGGAATTTGTTCCCGTAAAGTGCGTTTTGATTTTTTTGAGTTCTCTATCTTGACAGCCCGTCTCCCACCCTGTTTTTCTTATTCTTTTCCGGGTCGATAGCTCAATCGGTAGAGCAGTGGACTTTTAATCCATTGGTTCGGGGTTCGAGTCCCCGTCGGCCTACCATTTATACATCGCGGGATCCGGCTGCGCCGGGCGGCTTAAGCCGTATAAATCATGCGGCCGCACTGATCGCAAAAGACGGGATCTTCGACATCCCTGGAGCCCGTCGCCACTTCATTGGACACGCGCAAGTGACAGCCCCCGCATTTGTGGTCTTCGATCGGCGCCACATAGGGCGGGCGCTTGGCCTGTTTCCTAACCCGGTCATACTCTTCAAGAAAGCGCGCGTCCACTTCCGCCCGCGCCTGTTCCAAGGCGTTCCGTTGTTCCCGCACGGAGCCCTCAAGGTTTTTTTCGCGTTCGCGCACCCGTTCAATTTGACGACGCTGCTCGGCGATTTTCTCTTCACTGGCCGCCTTCAGAGCTTCCAGTTCTTTGCCGATCTCATCCATTTCCATTAGCAGCTCGATCTCCCGCTCTTCAATTCGACCTATTTCCGCCTGAGTCGCTTCGATTTCGTGCGTCAGAGCCCGGTATTCGTCATTCTTTTTTACTTCGAGTTGCTGGTTGCGGAAACGCACGAGCGCGTTTTCCTTCGCCCCCGCTTCGTTTTCGAGATCCTTGCGCTCGACTTCCTTGGCTTGAAGCAAGCGGCGGGCCGATTCAAGCTTTTCCTCCTCTTCTTTTATTCTGGCCTCTGCCGCCGTTTTTTCATGAGGCACACGGGCCAATTGTTGCTCGGTTTTCTGGAGCGTGGCGTCACGGTCCTGAACAACCAAAAGTTTTTCGATTTGCGGATTCGGCATAATTCAACTTTCTTACCCTACACAAACCCGGCACGCTTTTAGAGCAATCAAAAACAATTTATGAGCGAAACTTCTCTTCAAGACCGTATCGACGACGCTACTTTGGATTTTACAATGGGCGACTCCGCCGCCGCTATCGAAAAACTGCGCATCATCCTGAAGTCCAATCCGGAGTCTTTTGCCGCTTGGCACGCACTCACCGAAGTCTATTTTGCGGAAAGCAATTTTGACGCGGCGCTCGAAGCCGGCGAGCAGGCACTCGCTCTGGCGCCCGAAGATATCCACATTCATACCAGCCTTTCACGTATTTGGATGGAGCGCGGAAATAAGGAAAAAGCGGAACACCATGGAGCACAGGCCCGTATGCTCGGATGGAAAGAACAATTGAACTCCAACACGGAAGAAGACGAATAGTCCGCCTCCAAACATGCTCGCCCCTTCAACCTGCCAATTGACACGCCTGCGTCGCTACGTCTAAATCCCTTCCCACATGAAAGACCTGACCTATACTTTGGAATTCGAAAAGCCCCTCCGTGAATTGGAAAAAGAACTGATCACGCTGAATCAGTTATCCCGGGAATCAAAGGTCGACGTACACAGCGAGATCGAGGCGATCGAGAAAAAGATCGAAAAGACAAAGGCCGAGATTTATTTAAATCTGACTCCCTGGCAGCGTGTTCAGCTTTCGCGTCACCCAAAGCGCCCCTACTCCCTGGATTATATCGAACGCCTCTTTACGGATTTCGAGGAACTGCACGGGGATCGGCGCTTTCGCGATGATCCCGCCATCGTCGGCGGCCCGGCTTTCTTCGGCAAAAAACCATGCATGGTGGTCGGTCAACAAAAAGGTCGCAATACAAAGGACAATCTTCAGCGTAGTTTCGGATGCCCCCACCCGGAAGGTTACCGCAAAGCCATGCGGCTCATGGAAATGGCCGCTAAATTCGGAATGCCCATCCTCACCTTCATCGACACGCCCGGCGCCTACCCGGGAATCGGCGCAGAGGAGCGGCACGTCGCCGAAGCCATCGCAGCAAATATCCGGGACATGAGCATGCTGCCGGTCCCTGTTGTCACCGTCATTATCGGAGAAGGCGGATCCGGCGGAGCCCTCGGCATGGCGGTCGCCGACAAGGTCATGATTCTCGAAAACAGCTATTATTCCGTGATTTCTCCCGAAGGTTGCGCCGCTATTCTATGGAAGGATCGCGCAGCAGCGCCGCAAGCAGCGGAAGCACTCAAGTTTAGTCCGAAACATTTGAAAGGTTTCGGGGTGGTTGACCAAATCCTTCCCGAACCGACGGGTGGCGCACACAGGGATTACGAGGCCACTGCTGAAACCGTGCGCGAGGCGGTGAGTTCCGCCTTCCGCAAGCTCGAAAAGAAAAGCCGCAAGAAATTACTCGACGATCGTTACGAGCGCTTCCGAAAACTCGGCGTGTTTTCCGATTCAGGGAACGGCACTGAATAATCCCGCGGTTCTTCGGACTTGCACGATTCCGCCTTCCTGCCCGCGGAACGGGCAAGCTGCACATTGCTCGGGGCAGCAACCCACGGTATTTTTATTTATATTTGCAAGTTGTTGTTTTTCAGAGACCCATCTCAAATCTTGAATTTTTGATCTCAAATGCATTTTCATGCGGGTTCGGAAAAGGCGAAGAGCTGGTGGAGAAACCGGTCGACGGTCGAGGAGAGCGGACGACGATAGCGGATCACGGGTGGTGTATGCGTGCCGCAGGTAAAACGCGTCAACCGTTCTCGTTGCCCGTTCTCGTAAGCATAAGAGCCGGATGTATACGACCTTGCGGTCGCGTACCGGATAGCGCCTGATGGCCGAAAAATTGAATGGACTCAAGATTTCCGAGCCTGCGGGAAGCCCGCCTATAGGCGCACCCTGAGGCCGTCATAAGCCAACCGTACGTTCTCGGGCAACTCCGCTTCTGTCGCGGCATGGTCGATCTTGAATGTCATATGGGTGATATACGTAACAGGCGCGCCCATCTCCAGCGCTGTGGTCGTCGCCTCGGCAAGACTCATGTGCGCCGGATGCGGCTCGGGACGCAACCCGTCCAACACGATAAGGTCGGCGCCTTTCGCCAGTTCCCGCGCCCGGGCGCCGACTTCCTTGCAGTCGGTGTAATACGCCAGTTTTTTTCCTGTTTCCGCTTCCGTGAACACCAGCCCCAGCACTTCAAGCGGCCCATGCGGCAGCAACACGGATTCCACCATTCCACCCGGCAATAAGAGCCGCGATGGCAAGGTTTCCAGCTGGAATGCAGGGTACCCTTTAACAAGAGGCTTATCCAGTATCGCATAAGGGTAAATCTCACGTACCCTTTCAAGCCCTGCTTCCGTGCTGTAAACGGGCAGAGCCATTGCGCCATTCAAATCGCAAAAACGCCGCAGGTCATCCATGCCCAGAATATGATCGGCATGGGGATGGGTGAGTATGAAACGGTCAATCCGATCAACGCCGTTCGCAATGCACTGGATGCGGAATTCAGGCGCCGCATCCACTTGGATATGATCCCCCCCCATTTCCACATGTACGGATGTGCGCGTTCGCCAGTTTTTCGGATTTTCCAGATTACAACTGCCTGCCGGTTGCGCAATCATGGGAACTCCTTGAGAAGTTCCTGTGCCCAAAAAAACGATTTCCATAATACCAAAATCGTGGAGCTTCCGTGCCCACTGGCAACCGAAGAACCTTGTTCAAGATGTTTTTTCAACCGGAAAACACCAAACTTCGCAAAAAAATCCGGTTGATGCTCATTCACTCGCCAACACCAACCGGACCGCGTCCAAGCGGAGGCGCGCGCGCGCAATGTGACGGGTCACTTCCGCGACCACTTTCTCAGCCAAACGAATTTCCTCTTCGCGGACACTGGGGTTTACTTTTCTCAATTCCCGTAAGCGGTTCGCTTCACCATCCAAATGTGTATGCGCCACCTGCATGGCGTGTTGCACCAGAACCGACTTCCTCTCCCGAGCAAAATTCCTCGCCGACTTCAACATTTCCGGAACCAGCGCTTGCAACAATTCCGGGTTTTGCCGCACCCGGAAGGCTTCTTCGTCCCGGCACTCTTTGTTGATCTTCGCGTGCGAAAATGTTTCCGAATGATCGCTTCCTTCCATATCAACCAGCGCCCGGACAGGTGTGGGCGGCAGGAAGCGGTCAACATGCAAACGTCGGGGAGCCACGCTTTCCAATACAAACACCGCTTCCACCAGAATGGATGGCGCGCCCTCTTCTCCGTTTGTCCAGGTAACAATCGAACTGTTTCCCTGCTCCGAACTCAGCATCAGATCCATCGCACCGCCAACCATCGGGTGATCCCAGCTCAGGAAACCGATGTCCTCCCGGGACAACGCATAATCCCGATCGCTCGTTACCGTTGTTCCCTCCTCCGGCAAGGAAGGAAATGCATCCGTGAACATCTGTCCGCGGGAGAGATGGTAGGTCCTGTCCCCTACGTCCTCCACTGTGACGCCAAAATGGTCGAATATCCGGTTCATGTACTGATCCAACGTACGGTCTTCGTCCCATGCGCGAATCGCTTCAACCAACCGGGACGCCTCTTCCCGGCGGAATGAATTCATCGCGACCAACCGATCCTGCCCCTCCTTTAACTTGCGTTCCAGCTCCTTCCGGAACTGTTGGCTATTCTCCACCAGCCTGTCCGCTTCAGCCATAATGCGCGCTTCACCATGATGGTAGACGGGGCCAAGCTCCCGTATTTTATCCCCGAATTTTTCCAAATAGGCGTACCCGCCCTTAAGGGAATGCTTCACATCATCAAGCCCTTCGTGGTGCCACCGAACAAGTAGTTCCGTGCAGCTTTGCTTTAAAAACGGCAAATGAATCGTAACCGTGTTTTTCTGCCCGATACGATCCAACCGTCCGATACGCTGCTCCAATAACTCCGGATTAAGCGGCAAATCAAAGAGCACCAGATGCCGGGCAAACTGGAAATTGCGCCCCTCGCTCCCAATCTCCGAACACATCAGAATCTTCGCCCCCTCCGCATCCGCGAACCAAGCCGCATTCCGATCGCGTTGAATCAAAGTCAAGCCCTCGTGAAAGACGGCTGCTTTCACATTCAGTTCATCCCCCAAGGCCTCATGTATTGCCAGGACCTTTTCCTTTGTCCGGCAAATCAACAGCACCTTTTCTCCTTCAAGCTTTCGCAACAAATCCGCCAGCCAACGGATGCGGGGACCATGCCGGAAATCGAATTGCTCCGGATGTGCCAAGGGATCCGTTTCGAGGTCGAACTCCCGCAACAATCGTTCCTGCAAAGCTTCCTCGGAAAGCGTTTTCCGGGGAGCCAACGGAGCTGGAACCGCCTCCCTTTCCGGAAACCCGTCCAATGTTTCCCTGGTGTTCCGGAAAAGCACACGCCCCGTGCCGTGACGATCAACCAGTTCCTCCAGAAGCGCTTTGCCGTCCTTCATATGCGCTTCAAATTCCTCGTCTGTAAACTCTTCGAAAACACTCTGCAAAAAACTCCGGTCCTTTTGCGTCAAACGACGCCCAGCCAGCAACTTGTCGGCGACTGCGGCCACCCTGGTATAATCCGCCTGCTCGCTCTTGAATCGCTCAAGGTCCGGATAGCGCTCCGGATCCAGCAGCCGCAAGCGTGCAAAGTGCCCCTCCGCCCCCAATTGCTCCGGAGTCGCGGTCAAAAGAAGCAAGCCTCCGCTTTTTTGCGCCAACCTTTCAACCAACTGATATGCCGGACTCGGGTTCCCCGGCATCCATTCCAAATGATGCGCCTCATCAACCACCAGCATGTCCCATTCCGCCTCCGTCGCGAAAGCAGCCCAGCGTTCGTCGGACAACAACGTTTCAATGCTGCAAATAACAAGCTGTTCTTCCAGAAACGGATTCTCCACCTCATCGGACTTCAGCATCGAATCCCCCAAAGAAGCGTCAAACAAAGCGAACCATAAATTAAACCGACGCAGCAACTCGACAAACCACTGATGCACGAGCGATTCCGGCAAAATAATAAGAATCCGCTCGGCCCGCCCGGTAAGATGCAAACGATGAAGTATCAGGCACGCTTCAATGGTTTTTCCCAAGCCCACCTCGTCTGCCAGAAGCACCCTGGGACGATACCGTTCCGCCACCTCGGATGCGATGTAGAGCTGATGCGGTATCAGGTCAATGCGGCCTCCCATTAGCCCCATCACCTCCGATTGTCGCGCAACGCACCGGCGCTCGATTGTTTCATAGCGGAGGGCAAAGCTTGCCGAGCGATCCGTCCGCCCGGCAATCAACCGGTCCTCCGGTTTACTAAAACTGATCGTATCCGCCAAGTCCGCCTCAAAAATCTCCACGCCGTCCCCCACATACGTGAGCAAGCCGTCCTGCTCCCGAACCTCATCAATCACAATGCCGACCCCCGATTCGGACTGAACCGAATCACCAACACGGAACGCCACTCGTTTGATGGGGGCATTAGCGGATGCGTACAGACGCGTCTCGTTCGACGCCCGAAAGAAAAGCCGCACCTGCCGCCCTTCAACCGACTCGACAACTCCCAGCCCCAACTCGGGCTCGGTTTCACTAATCCAACGCTGACCTACCCTGAATACTGTCATTCGGCTTAAAGTCCACACCTTCCCCGAACTTGTCAAAGCGAAGATGTCCACAATCACACAACTTAATCAGCGCTTCGTTCACTGTGCAGGGAAAGCAATTTGACAACCAGACAAACCAGTCCGTTGAAAGCGACCCAGTTCGTCGGACTTTGAAAGATGAAGTCCAAAAACGCATGGGCCGCAATGAGCGCCATCCCCGCAAGCAGCATTATGCCCGCAAGTGCATTCCCGGAGGAGCTAAAGAGCAGGAGCACAATCCAATAGCCGAAAGCAAGTATCAGGAGGCCGCACCCCACAATCCCGAATTCCGCAAGGAACTGCAGGATATCATTGTGGGCATAGCGGTAGTACCGCCGTCCAAACCAGCCCCGGTTCTTGTTGTACCCCCGATAGAAAATTTCCGGGTAACTCTTTTGATACATCGGAAAAACATAGCGCCACGATCCGGCCCCCCATCCGTCCCACAAGGAGTCCTGCGCCATTTTCCAGGTTATTTTCGAGACGATCACACGGGAATCCTCATCCGCTCCTTCAATGGTGGCCTCTATATCCCCGAAACGCCGCTCTATGTCCTGAATGTCGACATATTGAAACACCATCACTGCACCCCCTGCCAAAAGTATCCCGGCCACGACCGAGAGCAAAAACGAGTGACGAAAGGCTGACACAAACAACCATCTGCCTAAGGCAAGAATGAGAAAGACGAGAACCAATGCGCCGCCAAACAGGATGCCGCCCCGCGAGAGCGCCAGGCAAACGGAGGCAAAGACGATCATCACGAAAAAAAAGAGTAACAAATGGGGCCCTCCGCTCATGCCACGCTCTTCGCTCCGGTTGGCGTGGTAGAAATAAAGCACGGCACAGGCTGTTATAATGGCGTTCAAATATGCAACTCCCTGGTTGCGATAAAAATAGCTCCCCCAAAAATGCTCGTTTGCGGAGGGCGCCGTCCATAAAACCGCATCCGCGCCCGTAAAGCCCTGCACGATCGCGACCACCGCCATGGCAACCCCGCTGAATAGAAACACCCAGAGCACGAAAAGGACACCCGCGCGGCGGCGTAAGCCGACCCACAGCCCCCAGGCAAGGGAAAAAGCCGCCCCGAAATTCGCCATCACCCGAAATGCGTTCATCGGCTCATAATCCGCTCTTGTTCCGCTCGGCAACCAGTCAATCGCCGCGCGCTCTTCGACCCACCAGCCGTTTTCTCCGTGCACCTGCACCCAATCGGGGTTCAATGCCTGAATGCAGATGTAAATCAGGAACGCCAGACTGAACCAGAAAAACGGACAGCCCAACAGTCGACGGATGTTTTTTCCGTTGCCGTGTTCACCATCATGTCCGTTCCACCAGCGGGGCAACGGGATCACAGCACACAGCCAGGTCAAAAGTCCTCCCAACAAGAGCGTGTGCAGGGACCATTGCATCACACCGGCAAACCCCCAGGCGGTAAAAGCCAAGGTGGCTCCGCCGCACAGGGCAACGGCTCGCTCCCTGGGAGCTATGGACGGGCCCTGTGACATCAGGAAAAATTCGGCTGGTATACATCATGCAGGCGAAGCAGACCCGCAAACCGCTCGCCCCCGTCCGCCACAACCGGCAAAACGGCAATCTGCGAGCTGCGGTCCTCCATGAGACGCACCGCTTCGCCAAGCGTCATTCCCCCATGCGCCGTGACCGGACCACGCGTCATACAATCCCCCACCCGAAAGTTTAAAATATCCCCCTCCTGCGACAAAAGACGCCGCACATCCCCGTCCGTCAAAATCCCTTCGAGCACGCCTTCTCCATCAACGACGCAGGACGCCCCAAGCGGGAAACGTGTCATGCGTATGACCACCTCGCGCAAAGTTTCTTCGCTTCCGGCGCAGGCGACGTTCTCAGCCGGATGCATGACTTCCCCGACTGTCATCAAAAGGTTTCGGCCCAACTGGCCGCCGGGATGAAATGTCGCGAATTGCTCTTCGGTAAAGTCGCGCGCTTCGACAAGCGCTGCAACCAGCGCATCGCCTAGTGCCAACGCAACCGTCGAACTCGAAGTAGGCAACAGATCAAGCGGATCCGCTTCGTTTTTCACACTCGCATCCAGCACCACGTCGGCCTTTGCGGCAATCGGCGAATCCGGATTTCCCAGAATGGCGATAACGGGCGATTCGAAACGCCGAAACATCGGCATCAACCGCAACACCTCCGCCGTGCTGCCGCTCCGCGAAAGCACAATCGTCGGGTCGCCCGGTTGATAAACGCCGAGATCCCCGTGGATCGCCTCCGCCGCATGGAGGAAGACGGACGGAATGCCGCTGCTGGAAAAAGTCGCCGCCAATTTGCGTCCCACATGTCCGGATTTCCCGATGCCGCAAATCACCAGTTTGCCACGCGCCTCCAGTATCACCCGGACCGCCCGCTCAAATGCCTCGCCCAGTCGTTCCGCCGCAACCTGAATGGCCGCGGCCTCGGCTTCCATCGCCAAACGACCTGCCGCCAAACCGGATGAATCATTTTTTCGCGTCCTCATAGCTACCGTGCTTGGACCTCTAGCAGCCTGTCGGAGGAAATATCATGACCATAGGGTGGAATAAGGCTGAGAAAATTCATCACCGCTCATTTAAAGGCTCCTTTCGGCTACAATCGAGTCCAATTTTGACCGAATTCCTTGTTTTTCTTCAAAAAACCCCCCGGCTTTTTGTCATACTATTTCCTCTTACAGAAGTCTGTCGGCAAAACATGCCAGCCCCCCTTGAGCAAGCAATCCAATTCGTTTATCGCTTGCGCACGGGCTCAATATGCAATAGAGTGTGACCATGCTTGTAAAAAAAG